>NZ_JBALEQ010000134.1:0-120217 GCF_036917775.1 Nostoc sp. | reverse complement strand
TCGATTCATCGGTTCAAACTGCTGAAATACTTACTATGTATACATTTTATCAGTTTTAAGCTCCGGTTTTTTCTGAGTTTGTGAGAAATCCGGGCAAAGTCTTCCATTACGAGCGCATAACCATTCTGGTAAGGTTCCAGGCTGTAAGTTTGGACGATCGAGGGTGAGTTGAGATTTTTAGCGATCGTGTATTGATTGCGAAACTGTACTAGTTCAGAAAAACTCGGATAAGGATTTTTCAGCAGCTTGATGACTACAGGCTGTTGGTCACTCTCTTGAACTGCTCGATAAACTAGGGTTCTAGAACCGTTGTAGAGTTCTTCGCTGACTTGATAGCCGGGAATGGTAACTACACTGCTAATCATAATTCTTTTGAATTTTTAAGACCTTAGCATTTAGTGTTCCCAGATCCGCCCCATCAGTCAGAGATTGAGGTAAAGGGATTTCTTGGCTTTGACTACTCCCAAATCTTGATTCTCGCAGCGAATATTTAATTCTTTTTGTAGCAGATAGCGATCGCTATCTGTTCCCGATTTTCTGATCCCATTGATTCCACTTCTTGCAAAAGTGCTTTTTGCACTCTTGTCGGAAAAGGGGAAAGGTAAATACAAAACCTTTCCCCCAAACCCAACAAGTATTGAATTTTAAAATACCTTGCGTTCAGCCAAATGGGATAGAACATCCTGGTGTGAGAACCAAACTTGCCGCAACTGCTTGCGGGCAAACAATTTCAACTGATCGCCCGCAGAGGCTGAACCTGGTTGAGTTGCATTACCATAACTGGTAAGCGCCATCGCTTTGACAGGTTGAGAAAATTCAATCGCAGCAACATAAGAATCACCAGAAACAGATTTGAAGCGCCCGTCTGATAGTGGAACAAAATTGAGAACGCGGAAAATACCAAGTCCGCCATCGCCACCATTTGCAGGCAAATCGACATCACCAGACTGTAACCGGAAAACATCTCCCCATGCTACATCTAGGTTTCCATAGGTTTTTTCCACCTTAGCTGCAACAGTTAAGAGTGTTGTGACTGCACTTTGAGGATTAGCCAAGCCATCAGGTGTAGTCAGTGGAGAGTCTTCACTCCAGGGTTTGCTAAATACACTATCGAAGTCTATCGCATCTACCCAAGCAGCGAATAGTACTGCACCTCGGCTATCTGCATTAGTTTGTCGATCCCAAGCTGACAGTACATCAGCAGATCGACGAGCTAATTCGCTTCCGTACTTCTGGGCGGCTGGAATCAAGTCATCCAAAAGGCGATCTGCTAGTTCCATACGTGTTGAATGTTTATAGGAAACCATCTCATCAAAAGAGATTTTGTCATCCTCTGCTAACATCTGCACAGTACGTTGCGATCTAAACTCCATTGGCCCGCGTGGTGCCATATAAGGCGGATAATTATCTGGATTGAGAACCTGGGGAAAGGTTGTTGTCCAAGGTGGGTCATTTGTATTTTGTAACCAGCCGCTTTTTGGATCAATTACGCGCGGTAGATCCTGATATGGATGAGTTTTTGACCATAAGGTTTTAGATGTGTCGCCAGGTATTAAACCTTGCCAGTATTCAAAATTTCCTTGTTGACGAATTGGTACTTGACCGTTAAAAAGGTGCATAATATGCCCTTCTCTGTCTGCATACATCACTGTAAACATCGGTAGTTGTAATCTTTGCAAGACAGCTTGAAACTGGGTGAGGTTTTGGGAACGTGCCATATCCCACCACTGCTGTAGTACACCTGGTTGGTCAAGACCCACAACACGCAGTGCCACAGCTTTACCATCTTTTCGTGATATGACTGGCCCGTGGATAGAACTTTCCACTACAAGTTTTTGTGAGTGCAGTGTACCGTCTTTTTGCTTGACTTTCAAAGATACGGTTTTTGTCTTAAAGGCTCGGACTTGACCATCGAAGCGATAACCACCATCGGCTAGTTTTAGTTCGTAGTTATCCCAGCCATCATAGGTGTTTACTGTATGAGTCCAACCCAAATTATCATTAAAGGCGATCGCTAAAACGGGAATCCCTACCAGTGTTGCCCCGTAAGCATTAATTCCTGGTGCAGTAATATGTGCTTCATACCAGAGAAATAAATCTGACCAAGGTAGATGTGGGTTAGCCAGAAGCATAGCATGACCATTTTCAGAATGTGATGGTGCGATCGCCCAACCATTAGATCCTGGTTTTGACTGCTGTTTACTAACACCTGCAACTTCTTCTGGATTGGCAATAAAAGTGAAATTCAGTACCCGCATTTGGTGAGCCAGCACATCCTCGCCTTTTACTGGCAAGACAATCTCAACTTCATCAGCAATCAAATCCTTGTGTTTCTCAGCATAAGCGTTAATTCCACTTGCAAAAGCATCAAGATAACGGCGAAACTTTGGACTTTGGACCAAATACCAAGAATGCGATCGTTCTGGTACTCCCATTGTTTGTACCCAACGATCTGATTCTAGATACTTTTCTCCCCAATATTCCGCAGCCCTTCCCCGTGCTTGACCGTAGAGATGCAAAAGCAGGTTGCCATGACTCTGCATCTGCGCCCAACCGAAAGCTTGAAAGGCAATTTGGTTATCCTTGCCATAAATATGCGGTACACCATAAGTATCCCAAAGTATTTCAGTTGTTTTTGGTGAAGAGCTAAGGCTTTGCTTTCCTACTACTAAAACAAAGATGAGCGCGAGTAAAAAGGGTAAAACTCTCAAGATATAGTGTTTATTGCCATACGGCTTTAAACCTATAAAACCAAGCAACTTTATTTTGCTAATAAACATTAGAGTTAATGAATGGGGACTGTTGAATAATCCCTAATATTTGAGACTGTCGATTTGTCTAGATAGGCTCAAAAAGTGGTAATAGCTTCTAGCTAATCCAAATAATGCCTAGGTCTAATGAGCAGATTCTTCCATTTTCTTCTTGAGGCTTAGAGGTCTCATGTCTGTCCATACTTCCTTAATATATTCAAGGCATTCTTGCTTGAGACCAGTTTTGCCCACATCTCTCCAGCCAAGGGGGTTTTCTCGGTTGGCAAACCAGATTGAATATTGTTCTTCGTGATTTACTACAACTTTGTAAATTGTGATATCTTCCGTTTCGTTTTGATACATCTTTATTACCTGATAATTGATTATTTCGATTCTCTTACAATTTGAAAAAGTATAGCTATTTTTGTCTTTTCATATTACAGCTTAATTTTATATAAAACCTCCTTCTATCAAATTAGTGACGCTATCCTTAACAACTTGAATAATGTAGTTAATATCTTCATCTGTATGGGCTGTTGATAAATAACCACTTACACCTAATAAGTGAACTCCTCTGTCGAGAAGATGATATTTCAACAAGCTCATTGCTACTGAAGCAGTAGAATTCCCTCCAGAAATCTCTAAAGATGCAGAACCAAATAGTGAGCCAAAATTTGCCATCTGTAGCGGTATTCCATCGGCTGCAAAATAATTATTCAAAGCCTTAACAAATTGTGTTGTCCGTTCATTCAGATTTTCTTGTAGAGAAGATCCCGAATTCTGCATATACTTTAATACAACTTTTGCAGCAGCTAATGCTAACGGATGCTTACAAAAAGTACCTGCAAAAAACGTCTTTTTCACCAGAGGGTAAGAAGCATCGCCGTAACTCCACATTCCCCCATCAATTGCATCCATATAAATATTTTTACCGGCAATCACCCCAATCGGTATCCCACCACCAACAATTTTTCCATAAGTGGCTATGTCTGCTTGTACATCAAAATAAGCTTGTGCGCCACCAGGATGAATCCGAAACCCTGTTACCATTTCATCAAAAATTAAGGCAATTCCAGATTCTTGTGTTAATTTTCTCAATTTCTGGAGAAATTCTTTTGGTTGTAAAGCCGGTCTAGAAGTTTGCACAGGAACTACCAAAACTGCTGCTAATTCTTGCTTATATGCTTTAATAACTTCTAATGATTGAGGATTGCCATAATCTAAAATCAAAACATCACTCACAAAGTTTTGTAATACTCCAGGTGCTAAGGGTATGGCATATTGATTATCTTCTGCCTTATTTGCGTTAACTAAAGTGCCATCAAAATGACCATGATAAGAACCTGAAAATATAACGATTTTCTTACGTTCTGTAACTGCTCTGGCGATACGGATAGCAGTCATGACTGCTTCTGTACCAGTATTACTAAAACAAACCCGCTCCATTCCTGTAAGTTGAGAAATTAACTCAGCTACCTCACCAACAATTTCTGATTGGGGGCCAATTTGAATTCCTTGATCAAGTTGTGCGATTAAAGCCTCTTTAATAAATGAGGGATTATGACCAAAGAGATTTATTCCCAAACCCATCATTACATCTACATATTCATTACCATCTACATCCCAGATTTTGGAACCCATAGAGCGATTAGCAACAATGGGATAATACATTTCTTTGAATAGTAAATTGAACTCTCCTAAGTTTTTATCGTCAGAGAGAACTGGGCGATAAGATTGGGAAAGATGTTTAGATGTTTTGGTGCGATCGCTATAGCTATTTATAAAATGTTGCAAATACTTTTGCTGCTGATTTGTCAGCCCTGCTTTGGCTAATAATTCGGCTAAAATATCGGATTTTTGATGTAATGCCACTGGTTGTATATTCATCTAATTTTCTCTTCAAATTTAGTAATTTTACAGAAATAGGTATTAAATATATAATCGCTTGTAGCAAATAAAATAAGTACTACCAGGAGTTTGAAGTATTTCTAAATCACAACAAGCATCATAAATGCTAATTTCGCAAAATCCAGCAGTTTCTAAAGCCGATATAATTTCTTCTTTGGTATAACAGCTTTCGGAAATAACTTTATCTAAACGCTGCCAAGTTTGTTCTACTAATGAAAATACAGTTAGATAAATTTGACCCAATTTTGATTCGGAATTATAGATATTTTTTGTAGACCAGGCATAATCATCTTTTACATCACCAGCAACTTTGCCGTTCCAATTGGAGCTATATTCTTCTTCTGAAAAGAAATGGCACAAGAATATCCCATTATTAGTTAGTGCCTTATAAACATTATTAAATACATCCTCCAATTCTTCAAGTTTCATCACATAGTTTAGAGAACCAGTAGTTGAAACCACTACATCAAAGGTAGCTGGTAAGTCGAAAAATCGAGCATCTCCAAGGATCAGTTTCGCTTCTGGCGCATTCTCACGAGCATAATGTAACATCTGCTCAGAGCCATCAATCCCTGTGATTTTATAACCATGTTTGAGTAATTGTTGGGCTAAATGTCCAGTACCACAACAAAGGTCTAGAATATGCGCTCCCTTAGTTAAATCGGGTAGTAGCAATTTTTCTAAAACTGGTAATGTTTCCTGAAAAATTCCTGATGCCCAATCTTCGTTATATATGCGAGCAAGAACATCATAGTCATCGTAACGAGTTGTTGAAATCATAAAATATCACTCCTGAAACTATTGCAAAAATTTTAATTATTCATCATTTACAAACTTTATTATCCAAAAGCCCCCTGCTTAATCAGATAGGAAAAATAAACGCTGAGTAATTGATTGTCTATGGGAGGACAAGTAATGGAAGTACCTACTAATCCATTGATGACATTTTGATTATCAAGCTGTAAAAATTCTGAGTTTAAATCTTCTTCAGCTTGTCTTGCTGGAAAAAATGGTACTAATGAATATAAAGGATGTTCAAAGGACTTTTGAGTCACATTGAGTAATTTTTCTCGCCATTGCTCATAAGAATTTTGTTCAATTGCATAACCCAATGAGCGAATATGGTCGATAAGTGTATTTGAGTGGAGAGTTTGAGGATGCACTAAGTGAAAAGTTTTCCCTAAAGATTCTTTCTGTTTCGATAAATTAACTATTGCTTTGCTGACATAATCTACAGGAACTATATTCTCTCGAATGTCTATATCTGGCGCACTTCCTAATTGCACACAACCTATGATCAGTTTGTACAGAAAATCATTACTATTAAAGACTCCAGTTTTGCTATGTCCAGATATACGTGATGGTCTGTAAATAGAGATAGGAATTCCCCTTTGAATCGCCGTCTGTACTAACTTCTCAGCTACCCATTTAGTTTGACAATATCCATTACTAGGAAATTCGTTTTCATTTAGGCTATCTTGTTCTCCGACTAATTTAATTCCAGCTTCAATTTTGGAAGATACAACACCAGAGCTAGAAATAAAATGTACTGGTTTAGTTTTTATTTGACTAGCTAATCTCAAAATTTCTTGTGTACCCAGTACGTTTGTAGGTTTCAGAATAGAGTAAGGATAAATATGATGTACCCAAGCACCATTATGGTAGATAACATCAATAGTACTTGCCAATTGTTGGAAGTTTTCAGTTTTTAAACCAAAAAGTGGCTTTGATAAATCCCCAAGAATAGGAATGATTCTGGAACTCCAAATTTCATTCCAAATTCCATAAGATTCCAGAGCAGTTTGCAGTTTTTCATGGGCATCCTCAATATTTTTATAACGAACTAAGCAATAAACATCTGCTTGGGTTTGTTGGAGAAGTTCAGCTAGTAAGAATAATCCTAAAAATCCCGTTGCTCCAGTCAATAAAATAGCACTAGGTTCAGGAATAAACTTAACGGCATTTTCAGGAACAATTGTTGGATCTAAAATGACTTCAGCATTGAAATGCAAAAGTGGGTAATCAATTTCTGTTTGACAAACTCGATCAATATTTTCTGCTAAACCCGCTACGGTGGGTTTCTCTAATAAACTGCGTAAAGAAATATCCAAGTTAAAAGCTTCTTTAACTTTGGCAAGTAATTGAGTTGTTAATAAAGAATGTCCACCCAATTCAAAGAAGTTGTCGTAAATACTGACTTTCTCAATTTTTAAGACTTCAGCCCAGATTTGAGTTAGCATTTCTTCTACAGAGGTGCGAGGAGGAACAAAATCTCCTATCAAATCTGATCTAACTTCTTCTGGTGCAGGTAGTGCTTTTCTATCAACTTTACCATTGGCACTGAGAGGTAATTTTTTTAGCAGCACTACAGCCGATGGGATCATGAATTCTGGTAATTTATCTTTTAAAAAGCTGTGTAATTCATTAACTGTAAGCGCTGATCTTGGCTGGGGAACTACATAAGCCACTAATCGTTTTCCTGGTACATCTTCACGAGCAATAACTACTGTTTCTTGCACTCCAGAATACTTATTCAGTGCTGTCTCAATCTCACCTAACTCAATTCGGAAGCCACGAATTTTTACTTGGTTATCAATACGTCCCAAAAACTCAATATTGCCATCAGGTAGATATTTTGCTAAATCGCCAGTTTTATATAAACGTACTCCCGGTTTTTTACTAAAGGGATGGGGAATAAATTTATCAGATGTAATTGCAGATTGATTTAAATAACCTCTAGCTAAACCTTCACCGCTAATATAAATTTCGCCATGAATACCAATAGGAACTGGATGTAAATGAGAGTCCAGTATATATATTTGCGTATTGGGTATGGGAGAACCAATAGATATTTGCTTTCCTGTTTCTGCGGTATGACAATAATATACGCTACTCCAAACGCTTGCTTCTGTCGGCCCGTACTCGTTAAATAAAGATACCTCCGGCTGAAATTGAGAATGATATTGTACCAATTCCGGTAGACAAGATTCACCTGCAACTATGACAGCACGAAGAGAACTTAAATTTTCTGGTTTTGCTTGTTGCAAAATTAAAGCATATAGAGAAGGAAGGCTTAATAAATGGGAAACACTATTTTGGGAAATTAATTCTATAAGTTTAGGTACTTCTCGTTGTACACCTTCTTCTGGTAAGTGTAGAGTTCCGCCACAACAAAGTGTCCAGAAAATACCTGCAACAGAGCTATCAAAAGCAAAGGATGAGAGTAGCAAAAAGTTACTTACAGCTTGTTGATAGTAAGCAATACGTGCAGTTGTTGAATGAACTAAGTTACGATGTGCGATCGCAACTCCTTTCGGTTTTCCAGTAGAACCAGAAGTATAAATTATATATGCTAAGTTTTCAGTAGATATAGTTATCAGGGGGTTTTTCTGACTCTGTTGTGCAATTGTTTCCCATTCTGTATCTAAGCAAATTTTCTGTGTATCTTGCTTAGGTAAGCCTTCCAGTAAATGCTGCTGTGTCAATAATACAGATACCTGAGTATCTTCTAGCATGAAGCTTAAGCGCTCTTGGGGATAGTGCGGATCGAGGGGAACATAAGCACCACCAGCTTTAAGAATGCCTAAAATACCTACAAGCATTTCTAAGGAACGCTCTACACAAATTCCCACTAATACTTCTGTACCTACCCCCAAATGTTTTAGATAATGAGCTAATTGATTTGCACGCGCATTAAGTTCAGCATAAGTTAGTTTCTGATTCTTAAATACCACAGCAATATTGTTGGGAGTGCGTTCTACCTGCTCTGTAAATAACTCGTGAATGCACTTATTTTGTAGGTAATCCGCTTGAGTTTGATTGAACTCGAAGAGAAGTTGATTGAGTGTGCGATCGCTTAAAATTTCTAATTCACCAATTGCAGCTTCTGGATGATGTAATGCACTTTCTAGTAGCTTGTGAAATTGCTCTGCTAATCCTGCAATATTCTCTGGGGAAAATAGATTACAGTCATAATGAAATTCTGTACTTAAAAAATCCTTTTTGCGTCTACAAGAAAGCTTAATTTTGAAACGCTCAGTACAGCTATCAAGCTTGAAAACAGAAAATAATATATTACCTGCATAATGCCTTTGAGCTTCTTCTGTAAAATCAAAAATTACAGGATAAAAAGGTAAGATATCTGGTATTTGTTCCCAAGTAAAACACTCCTGCCATTTGTGGATAGATTCTACAGACTCATGAACTTGCTGCAAAACTTGACTAAATTGGAAACTATCTTCTAAATGACAATGAACTGGTAAATATTTAGCAAATAGTCCTAATGCTTCTTGAAGTTCCTCATATTTTCTGCCATTAAATTCCCTGGCGACGATCATCTCAGATTGTCCACTTAGTCGCTGGAGTAAAATTAACCAGCAGGTTAGATAAAAGGTAGAAGCTGAAATATTATGCTTCTGAGCTAATGTTTCGATATTAGCTACCAGTTTTGGGGTAATGATTGAATTTACTAATTTTGGTTGAAATATCTGTTTTTCAGAGAGATGCTTTTCAAAAGGAAGCTGGAAAGTGCCAATAGTAGAGAAGTCTTGCTGTTGCCAATATTCTCTGCCTATTTTCGTTTCTTCTGCTTCTAATATTTGATTTTGCCATTCTGAAAAATCTGCATATTGGAGTGGTTCGTTGGATAATTTTTGATCGAATTTTCCTAAGTAAGAAGTAGCTAATTCTCTTACTAGACAATTAAAGGTTGCTCTATCTGCACAGAGAGCAGGTAAACTAAGAAGTAATAAATGCTGTTCTGGTGAAATATTTACTAAGGATGTATGTAAAATCGAACCCTGTTCAAACTGAAAAGTTTGTTGTTTGATTTCCTGAAATATTAACTCAATCTTCGCCTCTTGTTCTTGAGGGTTTAAATTAGTAATATCAGATTTTTTCTCTAAAATAACTTTGCCATCTGTAATTACCTGTACTGGAATAGTCATTCCAGGTAGACAAATAAAATTGGTGCGGAGGATCTCATGCCGATTTACAACATCTTGCAATGCCAATTCTAAATTATTGAGATTAATACTTCCTTCAATCAAAATTGCACAATCGCTACGATAAGCGCAACTTTGATCAATTTGTTGTAACAACCATAAATGCTCTTGCTGAGGCGAAAGTCTAAACCCCTCGATACTTTCTAATACTTGCATATTGCTACCTTAATGTTAGTTAAATACTTGAGGGCGTATAAGGTTCAGCCATTCCCACTAAAATTTTCCTGGGAGGAATAAATGGATTACGGGCGTGTATTGATAACATATTATCCAGCATCAATACATCTCCTTTCTGCCAAGAGAAAGTGACCATTTCTTCTTGATAAGCAGTTCGCAAACTAGCTAACACTGATGGTTCAATTGCAGAACCATCCCCATAATATGTGTTGGTTGGTAAATCTTCTTCTGGCAAATTTTTCAATAACGATTCACGTATCGTTGGTTCCAATGTAGAAACGTGGAAAAAAGTTGCGTGATTGAACCAGACCATTTCACCTGTTTGAGGATGTTTGAGAATGGCTGGCCCAACTTGTCGAGTTTTTAAACGATTATCTGTTTTCCATTCAACCTCAATTCCATTATTTTTGCAATACTCTTCTACTTTAATTTTTTCTGTTGTTTGAAATACAGTTTGCCAAGGAAGACCAAATCCATTACCAAAGTTACGCATATACATAACTTGCTTTTCAATGAAGCGATCGCGGATAGTTGGATCAATTCGCTCAAAAACCTTTCGACAGCTACCAATTGGGGTTTCCCCTCCTTCTTGCGCTGGACTCATACAAAAAAAGAAGATTTTCAACGGGAAGGTAGGCGAGTAGGCGTGTTCATTGTGAGGAAAAATACTTTGATCGGCAGGGTAGTCAGTTGAAGTATAAATTCTCCCAGCTACTTGAGTTCGTGGAGATGCCCGATACCGATATTCCATCGCTTCTCCACAAATCGCTGCGATAATTTGCTCAAATTCTTCTATAGAATTAACTTTGAAATCACGAAAAAGTATCGCTCCATATTTTAATAATTCAGATTTCAAAGATTCTCGATTATTATTAGCCCAGTTTTCTAGATTTACACCCTTCACACTAGGCTTAATCACCAAAGGAAAGTTAGAGCCTGGTTGAAGAAATTCAGTTTTGATTAATTCTTCTGTGGATATATTAACAGCTTTCCGTCTTACATATCCTAGAGATTCCATTTTTGTCATGATTGTTATTATCTGTTCTTTGCTCTACGTTTAACGTTGATTAATTTCTGTCCGATGGTATTTTTATAAGCTTCTTCTCTAGCAAGATGCTGTTTCTTATCTACTTCATTAAGAACTATTTTTAATTCACTTAATTTACTTTCTGGATGAGTGGCAATCTTATTTAAAAGCGTTGCAAAATTATTCGATAACCTAATAATACTGTCCCGATCAAATAGGTCAGTGTTATATTCCCATACACCCAATAGTCCCTGCTCAGTTTCGTTTAACTCCAACAGCAAGTCAAACTGCACTGTTTTGTTTTCGACTTTCAAAGATGTGATACTTAAGCCTGGAAGCTCCAAAGATGGGGTTTGAGTATTTTCCAAAACAATCTTGACTTGAAATAATGGTGTACGGTTCAACTCCCGTTTTGGATTCAGAACATCTACCAATTTGTCGAAGGGCAAATCTTGGTGAGCATAAGCTTCCAGAGTCATCTCGCGGACTCGTTCTAATAACTCTACAAAAGTAGGATTTCCTGATAAATCTGTACGCAAGACTAACTGGTTAACAAAAAACCCGATCAATTCTTTAGTCTCGGCTTGATTGCGGTTGGCAATATCAGTACCAACAACGATATCTTCTTGATTGGTATAGCAGTGCAGCAAAGTCTGGAAAGCCGCTAGCAGAATCATAAATAGTGTGATGCCTTGGCGCTGATTCAGAGCTTTCAGCTTCTCAGATAAAGTTTTGGGTATAACCAGAGTTTCTCTAGCTCCTGAGAAAGTCTGGATAGGCGCTCGCGATCGCTCGCTAGGGAATTCCACAACAGGTAGTTTACCGCCTAATTGCCTTTGCCAGTAAGCAAGTTGAGTTTCTAAACGCTCTCCCTGTAACCACTGTCTTTGCCACACAGCAAAGTCTGCATACTGGATGGATAGTTGCGAGAGGGGTGATGGTTTGCCAATAGAGAAAGCTTCATACAAAGTTGCGATTTCGTGAATAAGCACACCTATAGCCCAGCCATCAGCCACAATATGATGAATAGTCAACAATAACGCATATTCTGCTACCGCTAGTTGCAGTAAAGTAACTCGCAATAAAGGCACTTTGGTTAAGTCGAAAGGCTGTTGGGCTTCCTCACTCGCCAATCTCAAAACTTCAGCCTCTCTCTGCTCTTGAGAAAGTTCTTGTAAATCTACGACTGGTAGTTTAAAGCTGAAATTAGGAGTAATAACTTGCAGAGGTTGTCCATCAATTACTTTGAATGTAGTCCTTAAAACTTCGTGCCGTCTCACCACTTCGTTAAAGCTTTGCTCCAGCGCCGCCACATTTAGCGATCCGACAATACGCATAGGTTGAGAGATATTGTAGGCACTACTTCCAGGTTGTAATTGGTCGATAAACCACAACCTTTGCTGGGCAAAAGATAGAGGGAATAAGTTTGACTCTCGACTTTGAGGAACTATTTGCGGTTGTGAAAATACGCTTTCTTTTTTCTTCTGAAGGCGTTGTGCAAGAAGCTTAAGTTTCTCTGGGGAAAGACCAGCAATTCGTTGTGAAAGGTCACTCATATTTGCCAAATGTGATATACAACAAAACAAATATAATTTTGTCGTTGATTAACGTTGTCATTCTATTTTCGTAAAAAGAAAGTGGTAATTGCATAGTCATATCATGTGTAGTTACTTAGTGTTGTGAAGTAATTAATGCCTGCACTTCATCCTGTGATAGTTGTTCAATATCTGCTAAAGCTTGAGCCAATTCCTCTAAATTTGTCTGTTTGGCAATTTTTTGAACAATAACTTCAGCTAACTCAGCTATAGTCGGGCCATTAAAAAAGCCTTTGTAAGAAAGTTCTGTTTGAAAAGTTTTGCACAGTTCAGAAACTAATTGAGTAGCAAATAACGAGTCTCCTCCTAACTCAAAGAAGTTATCGTGAATACCCACTTTTTCAATCCCTAGAAGTTGTTGCCAAACGTCAGCAAGGTTTCGCTCAATTTCATTACTAGGAGCAATATAAGCATTTGCTAAGTTAGGACGGGGGTGAGTTGGTTTGAATTGATTAAGCTGGGCTAATTTTTCCTCCAATGACTTAGGAGTTTTCTTTGGCTTAATCAGATTGAGAAAATCTTGTGTTGATACAATTATTTGAGAAACTGTACTACTACACAGAATACGTTTAAAAGCCTCTATGCCCTCCAAATCAGCCATTCCTGCTGCCAATCTTTCTCCTGTGATTTCTTGATGGCGTGCTTCAACAGGAATTGCCATTCCTACGTTGTTCCATCTATCCCAGTTAATAGACTTAATGAATTTCCATGTTCCATATTTAGACGCGCTGTAGTGAGCAAAGGAGTCAAGGAAGGCATTTGCAGCTGTATAATCTGCCATTCCAGATGTACCAATAAATGAACTTAGTGATGAACAGAGTACAAAGAAATCTAGGTTATTTTCTTTAAATAGAGTTTCAAGTACTCGTGTTCCTTGCACTTTTGGCGCTAAAGCTTTGGCTACAGTTTCTTTTGTTGTGAGTTGCATCATCCCTCCGCCGAAAACTGCGGCTGCATGAATTACTCCATGAATCTCGCCAAATCGTTGATTAGCTTTTTTAAACACTGCGGACATCTGTTCAAGGTTGGTAACATCGGCACTGATTACCATTACCTCTGCACCCAATGTCTTCATTCCCTGCAATTTTTGGATCTTCTGACTGATATGATCTTGTGGATCGTGAGTCAATAACCATTCAGACCATTCATCTTGGTCGGGAAAAGTTGAACGTCCTACTAATATAAGTTTTGCTTGCGTGGTCTGCGCTAGATATTCTGCTAGCAGTAGACCAACACCTCCTAATCCACCAGTGATGAGATATACTCCCTGTTTTCTCAGGCGGAGATTTTCAGTAACGGTTTCATGTAGTTGTACAGGTTCAAAATCTTGTACCCAGCGATTTCGGCCACGGTAAGCAATAATTTGGTCAGATGTAGGGGTTGTAAATTCCCTTATTAGTGTTTGGATGAGTTCTTCTTGCCCACTTTCTCCAGGAACTACAACATCAATACTGCGACAAGTTATATTTGGATACTCAAGCGGCATAACTTTGCAAATTCCAAGAACCAGTGCCTTTTCTGGACACAGTATTTCTGAACCTGTTATTTCCTGTAAATTGTTGGAGACAATACTAATTTCTAAAGCATCTGTTTGATTATTTTCTGTAATAGCCTGTGCCAAAAACAACAAACTTGACCAGCCTAAAGCTTCAATTGTTGAGTTGGTGTAACTGTTTGATGTCACACTCCACAGATGGACAATCCTTTTGGGAATCTTACCCAGGCTCCGAAGTTCTTTGAGCAAGGTATTATAATCATCCTCTTTTTCTGGATTAATTGTATATGTGCGTTGAGGATATTCGCTATTTTGCTGAAATTGCTCTCCTACTTTGACGGAAATAACATCTTGATTCTCAAATACTAGTTGTTTTATCAACTTTTCACCCAAGCCGCACTCATCCACAAACACTAACCAGCATCCTGCTTTTCCCTCAAGTCCAGCTTGAGAAGGCTGTGGTGGCATAGTACGTTTCCAAGAAGGAATGTAAAACCAGTCAGCAATATCTGATTTTTTAGCCAATAAGTCTTGGTTCTGCTCTTTTTGCTTGGTGACGGTAAATGCTGTAGGTGCTGAGTCAGTTATCGATGCAGCAGCCTGAGCCACCAAAATCTGTTCGCCGAAAGCTTCAGTTTCAGAGACAGCCGCTACCTCAACGAACCCTTGAGAACGTAGTGCTTCCTGCCATTGCTTTTGTGATAAAAACGGATTACCACGGCTGCGTTCTTCATCCTCTAAAGGATTCATTAGCAGTCCATCGGTGAGATCAAAGTCTAATTGTGGTTGAGTTATTTCCCACAATAGCAGGAATCCTCCAGGAGCGAGTAGCGATCGCACATTTTCCAGGGTTTTTGTTATATTTCGGGTTACGTGCAATACGTTGACAGCTACCACCACATCAAAACTGTGGCTGTTAAATCCTTGTGCAGTAGGCGGTTTTTCAATATCTAGAAAACGATATTCAACAAACGGATAAGTGTTAAACTGCTGTTTGGCTTGATTCAAAAACAAACCCCCTACATCTGTAAAAGTGTAGTTGGTGCGCTCAGATGGCAAGACAGGTAGCAATTCTGTCGTAGCAAGACCCCCTCCACCACCAATTTCCAGAATTCTCAGGTTTACATCTGGTGGTAATGACTTTACTACCTGTTCCATACCTGCTTGCATGATCCCTTTTAAATGGGTATCCAGAGGTAATTCTGAATTTGCAATTTCTGGTTTGTTCTCTTTTACCGCAAAATACAACTCTAATGGTTCTTTTTCACCAGTCAGTACATCCGGCAGATTCTCACCACATTCTTGGACGATATGTAGAACATGAGGTGTATCGACGCATTTGATTTTAACTTCTTCTACCAGAGCATTAATCGAGTCTGTAGAACAGGGAAGAAGGTTTGTAAATAAATCCTTTTCTTGTTGTAGATAACCTTGTTCTACGAGTACATCTAAAAAGCGATACAACAATTGCCGATAGCGAGGGATAATATGACATTGCTCACACAACTCCTCAAAAGAATATTGCTCATTGAAGTTGTTAAAAGCACCTAAACGCTGGAGAGAAAGGTTTATATAGGAAGCACACAAACGATCCAAACACTGTTTATTCAGCAAATAAGTTTGCTCGTCCAATGTGGCGATGCTAGCACGAGCCTTTACTCTACAAGCTTCTACCAAAGATTTAGCTAAATCAACTGCCGTTTGTCTTGGCTGTTTTTGTGCTTCAATCCAGTAACGTTGGCGCTCAAATGGATAGGTTGGTAAGGGAATATGATGGCGTTGTTCGTTAGCAAAAAAACTAGACCAATCTACTTTGATACCACAAAGCCAGAGTCGTCCCAAAGAGTTGAGTAAAAATGCTACATCCGATTGTTGTTCTTGTGGATGGCGAATTGAGGTCAGTACTATCAGTTTATCCTGATGATGTTGCTTGACAAAAGTACTTAAAGTCCGTCCTGGGCCAACCTCTAAAAAGATCCGTTCTTGTGTTTTGAGTAACTCAGTTATCCCTTGGTTAAAGCGCACTGTTTGCCGTAAATGCTTTACCCAATATTTGGGGTCTGTTGCTTCTGCTACAGCGATCCAAGTGCCACTGACGTTAGAGATAAACTCAATCTTCGGAGGATGAAGTTGGAGTTTTTGTAAATGCTCTGTAAATGCCTGGAGAATTGGCTCCATCATGGGAGAATGAAAGGCATGAGAGGTATGTAACCTCCGGCAGCCTATACCTTTGGCTTCTAGCTGTTGTTGTAATTGTGCGATCGCTTCAGCGACACCAGAAACCACGCAGTAGGAAGGCCCATTACTTGCAGCTAAAGATAGTTCCTCCGTTAGCAGGGGTTGTATCTCTGATTCGGGAAGTTGGATAGAGAGCATTTCCCCACTAGGAACTTCCTGTATCAGTCGTCCTCGGATTGCGACTAGCGCTAAAGCATCTTCTAGCGAAAAAACTCCAGCTAAAGTAGCGGCTACATACTCCCCGATACTGTGACCAATCATCGCCTCTGGGTGTACACCCCATGACATCCACAATTGAGCTAGGGCGTACTCAATGACAAATAATGCTGGTTGAGCAACAATTGTCTGTTTAAGCTGCTCCGTTGCCTTGGCTGTCTGTGCCTCATCTGGATACAATACATGGCGTAGGTCAAAACCTAAATGTGGTTTTAGCAACTCACAACAACGATCAACTGTAAGTGTAAAAGTTGGCTCACTCTCGTAGAGTTCTCTAGCCATATTCACATACTGCGTTCCTTGCCCAGAAAACATAAACACCACAGGACGATTGCAAGGCTGCTGGTAGTGGGTGAATATCCGTTGTGATTCTGAAGTAGAAAGCACCTTTACCGCATCATTCATGTCTTGGCATACCACCATCCGACGATGATCGAAAGCTCGACGACCTACACCAAGGGTATGAGCCACATCTGCAAGGTTCAAAGGAGACTGCCGGAGATGATTAGCTAGATTTGCCGTAGCTGTTTCTAACGCCGATTCCGTTTTTGCAGAAAGAACCAACAGATGATATTTCCTCCCCTGCCTCCCCTGCTCCCCCTGCCTTCCTACAGGTGCTTCTTCCAAGATCACATGGGCATTAGTCCCGCCAATCCCAAAAGAACTGACTCCAGCGCGGCGAGGAATGTTATTTGTTGTCCATTGGGCAAGTTTGGTGTTGACATAAAAAGGACTGTTGGCAAAATCAATTTGCGGATTAGGTTCCTGAAAATGTAAGCTAGGCGGTATTTGTTGATGCTTCAGGGCCAGAACAGTTTTGATTAGACCTGTTATCCCAGCAGCAGCATCTAAATGCCCTATGTTGGTTTTTACTGAACCAATGGCGCAGAAGCCTTTTTTGTCAGTACTGGCTCGAAAAGCTTGTGTTAACGCCGCGATTTCAATGGGATCTCCTAGTGATGTTCCTGTGCCATGAGCCTCAATATAGGTAATCGTTTCGGGTTCAACCTCGGCAACAACTTGAGCAGTTCTAATCACCTTGGCTTGACCATCTATCCGTGGTGCTGTGTAGCTCACTTTGAAAGAGCCATCGTTATTAATCGCGGAACCTTTAATGACAGCATGGATGGTATCGCCATCTGCTAGAGCATCCTCTAATCGCTTCAAAACCACGATGCCTACACCTTCGCCACCGACAGTTCCCTGTGCTTGAGCATCAAAAGCGCGGCAGTGTCCGTCAGGAGAACCAATTGCCCCTTCTTTGTAAACATAGCCAGTTTTTCTGGAAGAACTGATGGAAACCCCACCTGCCAAAGCTAGATCGCATTCCCCATTTAGTAAGCTTTGAGTGGCTAAATGAACAGCGACTAATGAAGTAGAGCAGGCGGTTTGAACAGTGAAGCTTGGCCCTTCTAGATTCAGTTTGTAAGAAACGCGGGTAGTCAAATAGTCTTTGTCACCTGCGATCGCAAGTTGGTGATTATCTATAGATCCAATAATATCTTCGTTTAAAAGAATATTGAGTAAGTACCTACTTAAGCTAGCCCCTGCATAAACTCCAATAGAACCTTGATAATTTTCTGAGTCATAGCCAGCATCTTCAAGGGCAGTATAGGCACATTCTAAAAAGAGACGATGTTGGGGATCGGTAATTTCCGCTTCTCTGGGATTAAAGCCAAAAAATGCAGCATCAAAAAGTTCTACATCTTCTAATACAGCTCGTGCTTTAACAAACTTTGGGTTATTGAGTGTAGCTGCATCTAACCCATAAGCTAACAGTTCTTCATCAGTAAAAACGGAAATTGACTCTACACCATTTTGGAGATTTTGCCAAAATTCATCAACGTTTTTAGCTCCCGGAAACCGCCCTGATAGACCAATAATTGCTATTTCTGAACCGTTATGATGAACAGCTTCTATGGGGATACTCATTCTTCATTAGCTCCTTGATTATTCATCATCAACTTTATTTTTTGCAAACGTTTTTTCTGTTTAGATTTACCAAGGGAAATTTTTTCTATTGAAATATTAGTTTCGCTAAAAGATGATGTTTGATTTTTAGTTTGACTAAAGAACTCTGCAAGAGAGTTAATAGTCGGATATCTGAACATATCGAGCATTGATAAATCAGTTTGGAATATTTCGTGTAATTGGCTATGAACTTTCACCATGAGTAATGAATGACCGCCGAGTTCAAAGAAGTTATCGTGAACGCCTATGTTGTCAATATTGAGAGCCTTTTGCCAAACTCCAGCAATGGTTTGTTCCATCTGTGTTTGCGGCATTACATAAGCAGCTTCTAACTCTGGGCGAATTTCTGGTGCAGGTAGCGATCGCTTATCGAGTTTACCGTTGGGCAACAAAGGCAAGGTTGGCAGGATTAGAAAAGTCGAGGGCATCATATATTGCGGTAGCTTCTCCTGAAGAAAGCCACGCAACTCAGTAATTGTTAGTGTCTGTTGTGGTTGAGGGCTGACATAAGCAACTAAGTGCTTATCACCATGCTCGTCTTCCCTAGCTATGACCACGGCTTCGCGTACTTTATTATGCTGCTGCAATTTTGCTGATATCTCGCCCAGTTCAATGCGGAAGCCCCGAATTTTTACTTGATCGTCAATACGTCCGAGGAGTTCGATATTCCCGTTGGGTAAGTAGCGGGCTAAATCGCCAGTGCGATACAAACGCATCCCCGATTTTTCGCCAAAAGGGTTAGGAATAAATTTTTCGGCAGTCAGTTCAGGATGACTGAGGTAGCCCCTGGCAATTCCAATACCACCAATATACAATTCGCCTGGTACACCTACAGGTGTAAGCTGCAAATGTTTGTCTAGCAAGTACACCTGGGTGTTGGCAATGGGACGACCAACAGGTACACAATAAACGGGTTGGTTCTCTGAATAGGTAACTGATTCAACTGATTCAAAAAGTGTGACACCAATAGTTGCCTCAGTTGGGCCATAAGCGTTAAGCCAACGGATACGGGGACTCTGGGAGCGATCGCCTACCAGTTTATGCCAAAGTGCAAGTTTTTCTGGTAAAGCTTGCTCAGTTCCGACAATCACCAAACGCAGCGTCGGCGGTAATGGCGTTGTTGTTTGAACCAAGTCGGACACCCACTCATGCCAATAGGCTGTTGGTAAATTGAGGACAGTTAGTTTTTCCTGTGCCAAGAATTTTCCAAAGTGAGCAAACAATAATACCTGATTGGGTCGGATGACTACAGTTGAACCACTTAACCATGATGGAAATAGTTCTTCGGCTGTTACATCAAAGCTCACAGAAGCGAATTGGAGAACGCGATCTTCTGGTTGCAGTTCATAAGCTTTAGCAGCAGCAATACTGTGGTTCACTAAAGCTTGATGCGAAATCAGAACGCCTTTAGGTGTTCCTGTAGAACCAGAAGTGTAAATCACATAAGCCAGATTTTTGGCTGTTACACCACTACTAGGATTTTCCTGACTTTCCTGAGCATACAGATCCCATTCGTCTAGGCACACAACCTGAGCCGCAGATGTAGGAAGTTCCGTAACCAGATGCTTTTGGGTAAGCAACACTAAAGGTTTGACATCGTTTAATATCAAAGCTAGTCGTTCTTGTGGGTAGGATGGATCTAACGGCACATAAGCGCCACCAGCTTTCAGAATGCCCAGAATTCCAATCACCATTTCGAGCGAACGCTCCACACAAATCCCTACCAATACCTCTGGTTTTACCCCAAGGGATTGTAAATAATACGCCACTTGATTTGCGCGATGATTTAGCTCTCGATAAGTGAGGTGTTGGTCTTCAAAGGTTACGGCAATTGCATCAGGCAATCGCTCTACTTGAGCCTCAAATAACTCATGGATACAATACCCATCAGGATGGTCAACTTTAGTATTATTCCACTCCACTAACAACTGATGCTGTTGAGTTTGTGTCAATATAGGCAATTCTGCAAGGGGTTGCTCTGGGTTGGCGACAACACCTTCTAGCAAGGTTACGTAATGTCCGAGCCAATTTCGAATTGTTTGGGTATTAAATAAATGAGTGTTATATTCCAGTTCTACCAGTAGTTCACTGTCTGTCTGAAGAATATTTAAATTAATATCCAGCTTAGTAGCACCAGTAGAATTTTTAGCTACCTCAAACTCTTGTTTTAAAGACCTAGACTCAAATTGAGCTTTATCCAGATTAAACCCTGTGGTAAAAAGAGGGGTGCGGCTAGGGTCTCGTGGTAACTTTAAATTTTCAATTAGTTTAATGAAAGGATAAATTTGATACTCGTAAGCATCTAACAATACCTGCTGAACTGAACTCAAATATTCTGTGAATCCTGGGTTGCCAATAACTTGGCTGCGTATGGGCAACAGATTAACACAGTGGCCAACCAGATATTCATCTGCGATCGCAGATTGTGCAGCCGAAGCAATACCAACAACGATATCTTGTTGATTCGTCAATCGTTGCAATAAGGTAATAAATGCTGTTAAAAGAATCGTAAATAAAGTATAACCACGTTGTAGACTTAAGCTTTTCAAAGAATTATACAAGCTGGAATCGAGAATGAGATTTTCTCGCGCTCCAGTGTACGAAAATATCGGTGGTCGATGTCGGTCAGTTGGTAATTCCAATACAGGCACTGAACTGGCAAATTGACTCAGCCAATAAGCTTCAGCTTTTGCCATTTCGGGACTCTGTTGCATTTGTACTTGCCACAGAGCATACTCACTCCATTTCATGGGTTGCGGAAGTTGGCTAGCAATTCCTTGGCACTCTGCTGAATAAATTGCTGCTAGTTCTCGTAACAAAATACTAATTGACCAACCATCTGCAACAATGTGATGATTTGTCAGAATTACAAGATGATGATCTTCTTGTAACTTGACTATATGACACTTCAGTAATGGCCCTTTTTCTAAATCGAAAATTTGTTGAGCTTCTCGTGTTAACAACTCCGATAGCTGTGTTTCTCGTTGACTTTTATCTAAAGTTGAAAAATCGCTCACAGGAATATCTATAGTCAAAGTGGAATGAATCAGTTGATTATCCCCCTCTGGGCTAAAAGTAGTTCGCAGCGCTTCGTGACGATTGATAATTTCCTGAACAGCCTTACGTACTGCGAATAAATTGCCAGCTCCTCGCAGATGGATAGTTCTAGATTCGTTGTAGGCGCAGGAAACTTCATCTCCCATCTGTGCTAAAAACCACAGTTCTTTTTGTGCTGCCGTCAGAGGAATTTTGAGCGTTGTTGAAATCGGGGCAGGTGGTAATAATTCCCCTTGTTGCATTTCTACTATGCTTTCCTTGACTGCCCCAATTATGTGTTCAATATCTGCATCGGTATGTGCTGTAGACAGATAAAAAGTGCGTCCTTCCCAGACATAAACGCCTTTTTCTAGTAAATGATAGAAAAACAACTGACCAAACTTGAGGGGCGATGAGGCTATAAAACGAAACAGCGAACCAAAATGGACTACTTGAATAGGAACTTGTCTTTGTTCAAAGTAACTATTAAGAGTCTGGGCTAATTTCGTTGTTTTTTCAGATAACTCCTGCTGTAATTTCGGGCCACTATTTTTAATATGGTTGAGTGTAGCCCAAGCCGCAGCCATTACCAAAGGATGTTTGAAAAAAGTACCCGCAAACACCGTGGTTTCTGCTTGAGGATAAGATTCATCTCCATAGTTCCACATCCCACCATCTAATATATCCATCAAAGCTGCTTTACCAGCTATAACCCCAATTGGTATCCCAGCCGCAACAGCTTTACCATAAGTTGTCAAATCTGCTTGAATATTCCAAAATCCCTGAATCCCGCCTGGGTGCATCCGAAAGCCGGTAATCACTTCGTCGAAAATTAATACGGTTCCTGTTGCTTGAGTTAATTGTCTGAGTTCGAGCAGAAACTCTTGAGGTTGCAAATCTGGGCGACTGCTTTGTATCGGCTCCACCAAAACTGCTGCCAGTTCGTGAGCATGAATTTTCAAAATTTCTAGGGATTCAGGTTTGCCATAGTCGAGTACGATGACATCATCAGCAATGTATGATGGAATGCCTATAGCTTTAGGGATAGAACGCCGCGTTTCTTCGCTGGTTGTTACTCCTCTTACTAAGACCCCATCATAGATACCGTGATAAGAACCAGCAAATAAAGCAATCTTAGAGCGTCTTGTAGTAGCGCGTGCTAGGCGGATTGCTCCCATTACAGCTTCTGTTCCATCGTTACAAAAAGCTGCCCGTTCTGCGCCTGTCAACTCACAAATTAACTCCGCAACCTGACCGGCAAGACGCGATTGTGGCCCGTGCAATATACCTTGCTTTATTTGTTCTTGAATAGCTTCGATGACAAAGGGAGGTGAATGACCAAATAAAAGCGCCCCAAACCCCATCGAAATGTCTACATACTCTTTGCCATCAACATCCCAAAGTCTGGCTCCTTCTCCACGCTGTCCGTGAATGGGATACAACATCTCTTTAATCGAGGGCAAGAACCCCGTTATCGCTCTGCTATTAGCATGGTAGGAACGATAAGCTTGAGTAAGTCGTTTAGATTCTGGAGTCAGTTGAACAAAACGTGCAATTAAAGCATCTAAATGTTTTTGTTGACCGGGAGTTAACAGAGTCTTTGATTCTAAATCAAGAGGCTCAATTGTTTGGTTTATGAGTTGTTGCTTAGACTCAACCTGAATCGATGATGAACTTTCTGGAAAATCAGAGTTATTAATTATAGATTTAGCAACTTGTCCTACCTCATCCTGAATAGGGGTAGATGGGATTGCTTCTTTTACAGGTAATATCTTTTTAGATGAACCTGCTTTTTGCAAAATTGCTAGCTGTTTGGACATCAACTCAAGCTGCTGTTCTATTACCTCTTCGAGTACTGTACCTGTTACAAGTTTTTCATTTTCTTGCTCCAAATTTTGTGTATCTGAAGTCTGTATGGCAAGTGTCGGTTCAGTATGTGCTTGTAATATTGGACTAAATGTTGATTCCCGCAAAGAAGGCTCTAAAATAATATTTTTTGGAGTTAGTTCTTGAGCTATATGAGTTCCTAACGCATGAATTGTTGATAATTTTTCAAGCAATAAACGAAAAGGAATATCGATATTTAGCTGTTGTTGAATAGTACGGTTAATTTGCAATAAAATTAGAGAGTCAACGCCTATCGCCAGAAAAGGAGTATGAATATCTATTACCGTTGATTTAACTCCCAATGATTCACTAACAATGTACTTGAGCGTTGATACTATTTTTTTATATTGAGAATCTTCATCCATAATAAGTAGGTCGATGTGAATATTTATCATCAGGCTCAGGTAAAAGGCAACAGGCAATAGGCAAGAAGTTTATTTGAACTAGGAGTTACGCAAAAGTTACGGAATAACGAACCACAGAGGCGCAGAGTACACGGAGAAATAAGAGTTTGAGATATATTTTGCGTAAGTCCTATGAACTATACTGATTTTTTCAAGAATCAAATATGAATCCTATATTTTATATTTATTGAGACTGCTAATCGCTAGAAAGGGGAATTACTGTTAGCTGAAATTATATATCTTTTTCTAATAGTTCTAATTGCTTAAACATGATAGAAATTTGACTATTTATTATTTTTGTAATACGCTCTCCGCTTTTTTGATTTTTGCTATTAAGTTGAAGGATATTATTTTGCTGAGATTCACTATGGAAATATTGTGATTTATCTCCTAGATGATTTGGCTGACTACTAATTTGTTCATTCTGCAACTTCTGGTTATTATAATTTTGTTTGCTATTCAATCTATTTAACTCATTAACGTTAGCAGAATCAATCCAGTATTTTTTTCGTTCAAAAGGATAAGTCGGTAAAGGAAGCCGATGACATTTTTGATTGGCATAAAACCCTAACCAATCTACTTGTATTCCATACATCCATAAATATCCCAGAGTCTTTAATAATACAGTATCAGATTCTTGATCGTGAGGATGACCTATAGAACAAAACACAATTTTTTCCGGTAATTGTTGCTTAGTCAAAGTACTTAAAGTGCGACCAGATCCAACTTCTAAAAAAATCCAATTTGGCTGTTTACACAATTCAGTAATGCCATCAGCAAAGCGTACTGATGACCGCAAATGTTTAGCCCAATAACTGTTATTTGTTGCCTCTTCTGGAGTGATCCAAGTACCAGTTACGTTAGATAAAAAAGGTATTTTGGGGTGATTAAGATTGACTTTTGCTAATAGCTTGGTAAACGGCTCTAGAATCGAGTCCATCATTTGAGAATGAAAGGCGTGAGATGTATGCAGAGAACGGTAGTCAATCCCTTGCTCAGTTAAGCGGTTTTGCAAACCTTCAATCTCTGCACTTGGGCCCGAAACTACACAACGTTCTGGTGCGTTAATAGCTGCCAAGGAGAGTTTATCACCTAGCATCTGCATAACTTTTTTCTCCGGTAGCGCTACAGCCAGCATTGCACCTGAAGGTAGTTGCTGCATCAGTTGCCCACGAGTAGCAACTAGCATCAAAGCATCTTCTAGAGAAAATACCCCAGCTAAACAAGCAGCGACATATTCTCCTATACTGTGACCAATCATTGCACTAGGATGCACTCCCCTAGCTATCCACAATTGTGCTAAAGCATATTCAATTACGAACAATGCCGGCTGGGTAATATTAGTTTGTATTAACTGCTGTGTCGCCCATTGATTCTGTTCTTGGCTGGGATAAAGAATAGTGCATAAGTCTAAGCCTAAAATAGGTTTAAGTTGTTCACAGCAATAATCAACTTGTTCCCGGAAAATTGACTCAGTTTGGTATAATTCTAGACCCATTCCTACATATTGAGATCCCTGACCGGGAAACATAAATACAACTTCTGGCTCACCTGGTTCTTGATAGTGCGTGAGAACTCGTTCCGGGTCTTTTGTTTCTAAAACTTTGATTGCATCATCAATATCTTGACAAACTACCATCCGACGATAGTTAAAAGCTCGACGGCCTACTTTAAGAGTGTAAGCAACATCAGCTAAGTTTAAATCGGGATGCTGTTTGAGGTGATTAGCCAGATTTGCCGTAGCTGCCTCTAATGCTGATTCCGTTTTCGCAGAAACAACCAACAGATGATGTTTACTCAGTTGCTCTCTCTGCTTCTCTACCGGAGCTTCTTCTAGAACTATATGAGCATTAGTGCCACCAATACCAAAGGAACTGACCCCTGCACGTCTAGGGTGTCCATTTGACTTCCATTCTGAAAGCTTGGCGTTAACGTAGAAGGGACTATTAGCAAAATCAATCTGGGGTGATGGTTCTTGAAAGTGCAAACTGGGTGGTATTTGCTTGTGCTTGAGCGCAAGGACTGTCTTGATTAAACCTGCGACACCAGATGCGGTATCTAGGTGGCCGATATTCGTTTTTACCGAACCAATAGCACAAAAATTCTTTTTCTGAGTTCTGGCGCGAAAAGATTTAGTTAGGGCTGCAATTTCAATCGGATCTCCTAAAACTGTGCCGGTGCCATGAGCCTCTACATAACTGACCATATCGGGTTCAATTCTGCTGATGGCGAGAGCTTCAGCAATCACTTTGGCTTGACCATCGATACTAGGAGCTGTATAGCCAATTTTGGCAGAACCATCATTATTAATCGCTGAACCTTTAATCACAGCATGAATATAATCTCCATTAGCGATCGCATCTGCTAATCGTTTTAAAATTACTATACCTACCCCATCACCGCCAACTGTTCCTTGCGCTTTGGCATCAAAGGCGCGGCAATGTCCATCAGGAGACAAAATTCCTCCCTCTTGATACGCATAGCCAGTCTTTTTTAAGTTAGTTATAGAAACTCCACCTGCTAAAACCAGATCGGATTCACGATCTATTAAACTTTGGCAGGCTAAATGAATAGCTACTAATGAACTAGAACATCCAGTTTGGACAGTGATAGCTGAACCCTTTAAATCTAATTTATAAGCAACTCGTGTAGTCAGATTATCTGTACGATTATGATGTCTAATTTGGTCAAGACCAACTAATTTTATTAATTCAGGATTGGAAAAAAGATTGAATAAAAAGTAACTACTAATACTGGCGCTACCGTAAACACTAATTCGACCTTGATAAGTTTTAGAATCATAGCCCGCACTTTCCAAAGCCTCCCAAGCTGTTTCCAAAAATAGGCGGTGCTGGGGATCTATTATTTCTGCTGTTTTGGGAGAGTAATCAAAGAATGCAGCATCAAATAATTCTATATCTTCTAGTACAGCATTTGCTTTGACATAATTTTGGTCATTTATTGTAGTTGTATCTACTCCCATTGATTCTAGCTCTTGGTCTGAAAAAAATGAAATCGCTTCCAACCCATCTTGTAGATTCTGCCAAAAAGCATCAAGACTCCTAGCTTTAGGGAACCGTCCAGACATACCGATAATAGCTATATCTAAATCACCTATTTGATTTTGCGTTTCTCCGCTATCCATCTTGCTAATGTTTCCTTCTTAATAATTTGCATTCGTGGTGATTAAGCTTTTCATAATAATCATAAACAAATATTCTTCCTCTCTCTATACCTCCTATCTCTGTGTTCTCTGCGTCTCTGTGGTTCGTTCTTCTTCCCCGAACTTAATTATGATGTTTTAGCACATCTTCATACAGAATTAGTATTAACTCAAATCATTTTACCGATATTGTGCCCTTGACTGCCTAGAATCAGTGCGGCTTTGGGCGCGTTGAGTACTTTCTTCAAAAGAAGCTACTTCCGTCTGTTTTCGCGTTAAATATTTAGCTAATGAGTTGATAGTTGGATATTCAAATAAATTAATCACCGATATATTGCTGAGGAAAGTTTCTCGGAGTTTAGCGTGAGCTTGAACAAGCAATAATGAGTGACCACCGATATCAAAGAAATTATCATGAATGCCCACTTTCTCAACATGAAGAATCTGTTGCCAGATATCAGCGATGCTTTGCTCTACCTCAGTTTGTGGCGGTTCATAATTTGCTGCCATTTCTGGGCGATCGCCATTTGATTCTGGAAGTGCATTACGGTTGATTTTACCATTGGATGTTAGTGGCAGAGCCTTCAACATAATAAAAGTTGAGGGCATCATGTATTCTGGTAGTTTCTCTCTGAGAAATCTTTGCAGTTCGCTAACATTGAGTGTTTGTGTTTGCTTAGAAACAACATAGGCCATTAAGGATTTGTTGCTATTGTCTTCCCGAACAGAAACTACAGCTTGTTGTACTTGCGGATGTTGACACAGTACGCTTTCAATTTCTCCAAGTTCAACACGAAAGCCCCTAATTTTTACCTGCTGATCAACTCGCCCAATGAATTCAATATTGCCGTCAGCTAAGTAACGAGCCAGATCACCAGTTTTGTATAGACGCGAACCCATCGCTGCAAAAGGATTAGGAATGAACTTTTCTGCCGTTAGATCAGACCGATTGAGATAACCTCTGGCTAACCCCGCACCACCAATATACAGTTCACCTGGTACACCAATGGGTACTGGTTGCAATTGCTTATCTAGTAAATAAATCTGCGTATTGGCAAGCGGACGACCAAGGGGTACTGTCTGCGTACTAATTTGCTGATTTTGAACTGCGAAGGTAGTAACCCCTACGGTGGCTTCTGTAGGGCCATAGTGATTGAAGATTAAGCTGGATGGAGTTTGCTGGCGAATCTGCTCAATAAGTTGCCAACTTGCAGCTTCGCCGCCCAGAATTAGCTGCTGGCGAGGCAAGATGGAATCGGATGGGGCAGAGGCGAGAAGAGTAGCAAGATGGGAGGGGACAATTTTGAGGCAGTCAATGGGATGGGTGCGGCAGTATTTTGCCAAGATTGCTGAGTCAGTAGCACACTCGATGGATAATATATGCAGACATCCGCCAGTACAAAGGGCAGCAAAGATTCCGGTGTTACCCAAGTCAGCAGCTAAGGTGGAAACAGTGGCAAAGTTAGTTGTGGTTGATAAGTCTAACCTCTGTGTGATTCCGTGAAGGTAATTCAGCAGTTGCTGGTGTTCGATCGCAACTCCCTTCGGTTTACCAGTAGAACCAGAGGTGAACAAAACATAAACTAAATTCTGGGCTGTGATTTCACTGATGGGATTTTCATCTTTGTGATCGGCAATGATATCCCAATCTGTGTCTAAGCAAACTATCTGTGCTACATCTGTTGGCAGGTTATTGACTAATTGCTGTTGTGTCAATATCAATGGTATTTCGATATCCTGCAATCGGCTAGCAAAACCTTCCTTGGGTAAGGTTGGATCTAGTGGTAGATAGGCTCCACCAGCTTTTATGATGCCCAAAAGCCCAATAATCATCAAGAGCGATCGCTCTGTGCAAAGTCCTACTAAAACTTCCGGCTTGACTCCTCGCTGTTGCAAATAGTGGGCAAGTTGATTAGCTTTGCGGTTCAACTGTGCATAAGTGAGTTGCTGATCTTCAAAGACAACGGCAATTTTATTTGGTGTTTTTTGTACTAGTTCTTCAAATAGTTGGTGAATACATTTATATTGGGGATTGTCAATATGTGTTTGGTTAAATTCTACTAGTAATTGTTGGCGATCGCTAAAGCTGAGAATTTCTAATTGGCTAATTTTCTCTTCGGGATTAGCAGTTACACTCGTTAATAAAGTTTGAAATTCTCTGGCTAGACGATCAATAGTATCGGCTGTAAAGTAATTTACATCGTAGTAGAACTCTGTGGTTAAAGAATGCTCGCTTTGAGTACAAGTGAGTTTGACTTTAAATTGTTCAATACAACTGTAATATTGCTCAAGAGAAAATGATACGTCGCCAGCAATGAGTTTTTCTGGTAGTTGCTCAAACTCGAAACCGATGGGAAAAGCTAGTTGTTCGTGATTTTCTATCGGTTCTGGCACAAAATAATCTTGCCATTCTGCACTAGCTTCTATAGTCTGATTAGTTAATTGTACAACTTCTTGAAAGCGTAAGTCTGGTGTCAAATGGCTTTTAATTGGCAACCAAGTTGCTACAAGTCCTAATAAACTGTATAGTTCTTCGTAGTCTCTGCGATCGCTAGCCATACCAATAACGATATCTGGCTCTCCTGTAAGTCGCCAAATCAGCGTTTGCCAGCAAGCTAGTAAGATGACAGCTGTAGAAGTATCATACTTTTGAGCTAAGTTGGCAATCTTGGCTGTCATATCAGGGGGAATATCTAATCGACAGCAGTTGATCTCAAACTTGGATGACTGTGATGGCTGACTTTCAAAAGGTAATTTCAAGGAAGCAATTGGAGAAAGTTGCTCATGCCAATATTGCTTCGCTGCTTCTGCATCTTCATCTGCGAGTAATTGATTCTGCCATTCTGAGAATTGTAGATATTGTACAATTTCTTCAGATATTCTCTCACCTTGTAAATAAGCAGAGTATGAATTGCTGATTTCTGTCACCAGATTCTTGAGTGTCCAAGTATCGGCACAAAGTGAAGGCAGACTAATAAGTAAAATATGCTTTTTTATTGATAGCGTTAGTAGAGATATATGTAACAGTTTTCCTTGCTCAAAGTCCAAAGTCAGGGACGCTGCTGCTTGGAAAAGTTCTGCAATTTTACTTGAGATTTCTTTGGGTTCACAATGACTCAGATCGATGTTATCCCACGATAGAATACTACTATTTTTTACATCCATCACAGGAATTTTCATTCCAGGTAGGCAGTGAAAAGTTGTACGTAAAATTCCATGTCGTGTAATGACATGTTCTAAAGCAGATTTTAATACTTCTGGTTTGAGATTGCCTTCTAGAAGAAGGGCACATTGAGCAAAATAAGCTGAATTATATTGTTGTAATGACCAAAGACGCTTCTGTTGAGGGGAAAGGCGAAAACCTTGAGTAATTTGAGTTGGCATATATAGGAGCCCTAAATCATTTTTAATATTAAATTAACCACAAAGGCGCAGAGAACGCAGAGAGAAGAATTGGAGATGTCCATGACTTATTTAGGATGGTTATATTTCTCATTATTCTTTATCAAGAAAATACAATATTGCTTAGTTATGCCTACTTACTTAGCTGTTTACGACAAACAAAGCAGGCAGCTTCAGAGATTTTATTTACTTCAAGGTCGCTGTTAATGTTATAGATATTAACTTCTGCAAATCCTACTTTTTCTAGAGCTATTTTAACTTCTGCTGCTGAATAAGGTTTTAAGAAAAAGCTTCTATCTAAGCGTTGCCAGTTACCATTTATAAATTCAAATCTGGTGGTGTCTTTTCGACCTATTTTGGTGTTTGAATCGTAGCTCCAAATATCAACCCAGACATTATCTTTTTGGACACCACCACCAGATTCATTATTTTTCCAATTTGATTCACATAATTCTTCCAGATATAATTCAAAGGCAAATATACCATTCTCTAGCAAAGCATCATATACGTTTTTTAATGTATTCTGTAATTCTTCAATGCTGAGGATATAATTCAGAACTACATCTGTGGAAATAACTGCATGAAAAGTTGGCGGTAATTTAAAAAAGCGGGCATCATCTAGAATAAACTCAGCTTCTGGTGCATTCTCACGAGCAATATTAAGCATTCCTTCAGAGCTATCAAGCCCAGTTACTTGATAACCTCTTTTTAGTAGCCGTTGGGCAATTTGTCCTGTACCGCAACCGAGGTCAAAAATATGCGCTTTTTCGGGAATATTTTGAAGGATTAATTTGTCTATACACTCCAGCACTATGTCGTGGCGTTCTAGTAGGCTTTTCAAGTCGTAGATGGAAGCGATCGCATCATGATTAGTATTGCGTTGTTTTGAAGATATCAAGTATTTATCCTCCTTTTAATTGAATTTATTTATATTTATTTTTTCGATTACTGAATCATTTCTGCCATTGCCACAACAAGTTTGCGAGAACCTATATATGGATTTCGCCCGTGGGCAGCCAGCATATTATCTAACATCAAAATATCGGTTTTTTGCCAAGTAAAGCTAGTCTGTGACTGCTGATAAACTTCATTTATTTCTGCAATAACTGAGTCTTCTATAGGAGTACCGTCTCCGTAATAAACATTACGCGGTAGCTTTTCATCTCCAAAAGTAGACAATAAAGATTCCCGAACTTCTGTATCTAGATATGCTATATGGTGTAACTGAATTTGATTAAAAAATACAGGTTCGTTCGTTTTTGGATGTACTGCTAAAGCTGGACGAACTTGGCGCGTAATTAGACTGTTATCATCATACCATTCAAAATCAATTTTAGTCTGACGACAATAATTTTCTACGATAGATTTGTCATCGGTACGAAAGAATTTTTGCCAGCTTACATCTAGACCATTTGTATAGTGACGAACATACATTAATTGTTTTTGATCTAATCTTTCTCGCAGCTTGGGATTGAGAATTTTGTAAGCTTTGCGGCAGTCTATAATCGGTGTTTCTCCACCTTGTTGTGCTGGCTGCACACAGAAAAACCAAATCTTCAGCGGCCACTGATGTAAATGAGAGCTTTCGTTATGAAAAAGGATTGCTTTATCAGGTGGATAAGGGGTAGAACCATAAACTTTACCACCTTCTCCAGCCCGAGGTAAATCACCATAATCACCAAACAAGTCTGGCGAAATTGTCTGAGCAAAATTTTCAAATTCTGAGACTAATTCTACATTAAAATCTCGAAATAAAATTGCCCCATGCTTTAATAATTCTGTCTGGATAAATTCTTGGTTAGTTTTAGCCCAAGCTACCAAATCAATATCGTCTGTAGCTGGCTGAATTACGAGAGAAAATGTTTGCCCAGGTTGGAGATAATTAGTTTTTACCAATCTTTCTGGTAACAAGCTAACAGCTTTGGGAGTAATGCCGATTAACTTTTTCTGATTAAAGGCTCTACGTTCTTTTTTTTGTATAGCTTGTTGTTCTTTTTCTGCTTCGGTAAGCATTTCTAAGCTACCAATCCGTGCATCGGGTTGTGAAATTATACTATTAAGAAGTGTCTGGAAGCGATCGGTCATAAGAGTGATAGTGCTGGCATCAAATAAGTCAGAGTTATATTGCCACTTACCTGAAATTCCTTGCTCTGTTTCAGTCAAAAATAGCGCTAAATCAAATCTAGCGACTTTGTGTTCAATTTCTAACAAACTTAAGGTTAGTCCTGGTAATTCCAAAGGTGGCATGGGTGCATTTTGGAGGACAAATAATACCTGAAATAATGGCGGAGTGTTGCTTAAATTTCGCTCTGGTTGTAGAGCTTTGACTAATTCATCAAAAGGTAAGTCTTGATGAGCATAAGCTCCTAATGCTACTTGACGCACTCGCCCAAGCAACTCTCGAAAACTTGGATTACCACTCAAGTCGGTGCGTAAGACAAGCAGATTCACAAAAAAACCTATCAACAACTCAGTTTCAGCTAAGTTACGGTTAGCGACATCAGTGCCAATCACGATGTCATCTTGATTTGTGTAGTGTTGTAGTAACACCTGAAATCCTGCTAGCAAGGTCATAAATAAGGTGACACCCTGCTGGCGTGAGAGGGTTTGCAGTGCTAAGGACTCTTGAGGAGGAATTACAAAAGTTTGAGAAGCACCCCGGCGGGTTTTAATGTCTGTGCAAGGACGATCTGATAATTGCATTACAGGGAGTTTATTCCCCAATTGTTGCTTCCAGTAGGCGAGTTGAGTTTCTAGTACTTCTCCTTGTAACCACTGTCTTTGCCACACAGCAAAGTCTGCATATTGGATGGGTAATTCTGGGAGTAGAGAAGGTTTATTACAAGAAAAGCCTTCGTACAGTAATGCTAACTCCCGAATGAATATACCCATTGACCAGCCATCTGAAACAATATGGTGGATTGTGAACAATACTATATGCTCTTGTTCACCAACGCACAGGACAGTGCATCGCATTAATGGAGCTTGAGCTAGATCAAAAGTGTGTTGAGCTGACTCGATAATGAGTTGTTGAATCTTAACTTCTCGTTCTACCTCTGGTAAGTCGCGCAGGTCTAATACTGGCAATGTCACAGTTTGGGTTGAGATGTTAGCGCCGCTTTCGGTGGGAATCGCCTGAAATGGTTGTCCATCTACCATATAAAAAGTAGTATTTAGGACTTCGTGACGACGGACAATTTCATTCAAACTCTGTTCTAGCAAAAACACATTCAAAGAACCTATGAGCCTCACAGCTACAGGTATGTTGTACATAAAGCTGTCTGGCTGGAGTTGCTCTAATAACCATAATCTTTGTTGGGCAAACGACAGGGGTAAATTACCATCTCTAGCAACGTGCTGGATGGGCGGAATCTCTCTGACTATTTCTGCTTTCATTGCCTTGTGAATTTCTGCGGCTAATCTAGCTATCGTTGGTGACTCAAATAAACCACGTAGAGGTAAATCGACCTCAAAAGCTTTCTGCACACGAGAAATAACTCTGGTTGCTAATAGTGAATGCCCGCCTAACTCAAAGAAATTGTCATAGATACTAAGGATTTCCACACCCAGAACTTCTTGCCAAATCCCGGCTAATACCTCTTCTACTGGATTGCGAGGTGCGATCGCACTTCCTTCGAGATGGGGTCTGGCTGGATCAAATGCAGGCAAGGCACGGCGGTCTATTTTGCCATTAGGTGTTAGGGGCAGTGCTTCCAAAATTACAAAGGCTCTTGGTATCATATAACTTGGTAGTTTTTTCTCTAGGAAGCGGCTTAGTTCACTAATTGCCACTACCCGATCGCGCTGAAGAACTACATAAGCTACCAAACGGCGATCGCTGGGTTCATCGCCCTGAATCACAACTACACTTGTCTGCACAAGAGGATGTTGGTTCAGTAAGGCTTCAATTTCTCCGAGTTCGATACGGAAGCCCCGAACTTTCACCTGATGATCGATCCGTCCCAAAAACTCTATGGTTCCGTCGGCTCGGTAGCGAACTAAGTCCCCTGTTTTGTAAAGGCGATAGTTCTTTGAAAATTGGTCATCTTTGACTCCGCTTGGAAAGGGGTGCGAGATGAATTTCTCGGCTGTGAGTTCTGGTCTGTGAAGATAACCACGAGCTAATCCAGCACCACCAATATGCAATTCACCAGGAATTCCCACAGGAACTAGTTTCTGCCCTGGATCTAAAATATAGAATTGTGTGTTGGCAATGGGGCGACCGATAGAGACGATGCCATCTTGTCGCTCCATTTGCTCGTCTACCTTGTGAATAGCTGACCAAATGGTGGTTTCTGTTGGCCCGTATAAGTTCCACACTTGACAGCCTCCTTTGAGCAACTGATCGGCAAGACTGCGATCGAGGGCTTCACCGCCACAAAGAATTTTCAGCCTACTACTACCTTGCCACCCAGCAGCTAGCAGCAGCCTCCAGGTAGCTGGCGTAGCTTGCATGACTGTAGCACCAGAAGAAACTAGCTGTTCTGATAACTGCGTGGCATCAGTTGCTACTTGACGGCTGACTATTACCAAACGAGCGCCAGTAATTAATGGCAGATATAGTTCTAGTGCGGCAATATCAAAGGATAATGTGGTGACAGAGAGAAGGATATCTTGCTGAGTCAGCCCAGGATTCAGGCGCATCGTACTTAAGAAGTTAACGACAGCACTGTGGGTAATCTGCACTCCTTTTGGTTGACCAGTAGAACCGGAGGTATAAATCACATAAGCCAAGTTGTCAGCAGTGGCGTTGTGAATGGGATTGTCAGCACTACCTCCGGGAATTTTCTCTAGACATACTACCTGAGCTTGATGTTGTGGCAACGCCGCTAGTAAATTCTGTTGAGTTAGCAGTACTGAGACTTGGGCATCTTCTAGCATGAATGCGAGGCGTTCCGCAGGATAGGCTGGATCGATTGGTAGATATGCACCACCCGCTTTCAGGATGCCCAATAGTCCAATAATCATTTCTAGCGATCGCTCCACACAAATCCCTACTAGGGTTTCTTTTCCTACACCCAATGTTTGTAAATGGTGTGCTAGCTGATTTGCACGGGTATTTAGCTGTTGATAGGTAAGTTGTTGATCTTCAAAAACTACTGCAATCGCATTTGGTGTTCGTTCTACCTGCGCCTCAAACAACTGATGAATACAAACTTTCGGATAATCAGCTTGCGAATCGTTCCAATCTACTAGCAGTTGCTGTTGTTCTGCCTGGGTCAAAATTGGTAAATCTGATAGCTGCTGGTCTGGATTGGCGACAATTCCTTCTAGCAAGGTTTGGAAATGTCCTTGCATCCTAGCGATCGCAGCTGAGTCAAATAAATCGGTGTTGTACTCGAACACCCCGATTAATCCTTGTGCAGTGTCAGTCAGCGACAAAGTTAAATCAAATTTGGCTATTTCAGTATCTACTTCCACCGGAGTCAGGCTCAATCCTGAAAGCTTTAGTGTTTCCATTGGAGCATTCTGCAACACGAACATCACTTGAAATAGCGGCGTGTGTCCTAGGTTGCGGTCTGGTTGTAACTCTGCAACTAGCTGCTCAAAGGGTAAATCTTGGTGAGTATAAGCATCCAGTGTTACTTCTCGAATTCGCCGCAGCAATTCTCTAAAACTTGGATTCCCTGATAAGTCGGTACGCAGAACCAGGGTATTGACAAAAAAGCCGATTAGTCCTTCTATCTCGCTGCGGTTGCGATTGGCGATCGGAGAACCGACGAGGATATCAGTTTGACTTGTATAGCGATACAGTAAGGTTTTGAATGCTGCAAGCATTGTCATAAATAGAGTGACTGCTTCCCGTTGCGAAATTGACTTGAGCGCCTGGGAGAGAGTCTGAGGAATAGACCAAGACTGCTTTTTACCTCTAAAGGTTTGAATAGCTGGGCGCTGGCGATCGCTTGGGAGTTGCAGCACTGGTAAATTTCCACCTAACTGCTGTTTCCAGTAAGCCATCTGGGAGGAACGTACCTCTGTTTGCAACCACTGTCGCTGCCATAAGGTAAAGTCTGCATATTGGATAGGCAGATTGGGCAATAGTAAAAGCGTGCTAGTAGAGAATGATTCATAGAATGCAGCCACTTCCTTAATCAGCACCCCTGCTGACCAAGCATCAGCAACAATGTGGTGGATGGTGAACAGCAAAATATGCTCATCCTCTGCCAATTGCAACAAGGTGGTTTGTAGCAATGGACTTTGAGTTAAGTCAAAAGAATGCCGTGCGTGCAAATTAGTCAGCCGTCGAGCTTCTGCTTCTCGTTCCTCTAGAGATAACTTCTGAAGATCCACCACTGGTAAGGTGATGTTGAGTGCTGGCGCAATAACTTGCACTGGTTCGCCATTGACGTTGACAAAACTAGTTCGCAAAGCTTCATGGCGTTGCACAATTTCTTGAAAACTCTGCTCTAAAATTGGGACATTGAGTGAGCCTTTGAGTAGAATTGCACTGGAAATGTTGTAAAAAGGATTGCTCGGATCTAATTGGTCAAGGAACCACAATCTTTGCTGGGCAAAAGATAAAGGCAATGCTTCATTCCGAGGAACGCGCTCAATTGGTGGAATTTCTAATTTCTCACCGCTCCTCATTGCCGTTTCAATCAATTCCGCAAGTCCGGCGATCGTAGGTTTTTCAAACAAACTACGTAACCGCATCTCTACTTGGAAGGCTTCGCGCACTTGGGAAACAACTTGTGTCGCTAGTAAAGAGTGCCCTCCCAATTCAAAAAAGTTATTGTGGATGCCCACACGCTCAATACCAAGCAGCCCAATCCAAATTCCCGCTAGTACTTCTTCAACTGGCGTGCGAGGAGTTGCCAAACTGGTTTCTAATTCAGGGCGCACGGGGTTAAGTTCTAGCAACGCCTGACGGTCTACCTTGCCGTTGGGAGTTAGTGGTAATGCTTTGAGGATGATAAAGGTTGAAGGTAGCATATACTCAGGCAACCGATCCCGAATATAGCCGCGCAGTTCATTGGTCGAGCAAAGGAATTCTTCGGAAGGGACAACAAAAGCTGCCAGATATTTTTGCCCAGATTCTGATTCTCTTACTAAAACTACAACCTCTCGCACATGAGGATGCTGATTTAATACAGCTTCAATTTCACCCAGTTCGATACGGAAACCCCGAATTTTAACTTGGTTGTCGATACGGCCAAGAAATTCAATGGTGCCGTTTGGCAGATAACGACCTAAGTCACCAGTTTTGTAAAGTCGCGCTCCCGGTATGTCGCTGTAAGGATGGGGAATAAACTTCAAAGCTGTTTGGTCGGGCTGATTGAGATAGCATCGAGCAAGACCCGCACCACCAATGTAGATTTCGCCCTTGACTCCTAGGGGAGCTAGTTTGTAGTTTTCTTCTAAAATATATACTTGGGTGTTAGCAATTGACCGACCAAGGGGGACTGTTGCTGCTAAATGACGCTCGACTTGCCCAGACACAATCTCTAGGGTACAGACACCGACACAAGCTTCTGTCGGCCCGTAGTGATTGAAGATTAGGCAATCTGGGGTATATTGCTGAATCTGCTCGATTAAATGCCAATTAGCAACTTCACCACCCAGGATCAATCGCTGACGGGGCAAGATTAACTTAGCCGAAGAAGATGCCAAAAGGGAGGCTAAGTGAGAGGGGACAATTTTTAGACAATCGATTGGATGTTTGCGACAGTATTCTGCCAAAGCTGCTGAATCAGTAGCACACTGATATGATATCAAATGCAGACATCCTCCTGTACAAAGAGCAGGAAAGATAACGGTGTTACCCAAGTCGGCAGCCAAGGTGGAAACAGTGGCGAAGTTGATATCGGCTGGCAGGTTTAACCTATCTATAATGGCATTGACGTAATTAAGAAGTTGTTGATGTGCGATCGCAACTCCCTTCGGTTTACCTGTAGAACCAGAGGTGAATAGTACATAGACTAAATTCTCAGGTGTCACTTCACTGCTGGGATTCTCATCTTTGTTTTGAGCAATAACCTCCCAGTCTGTGTCTAAACAGATTACCTTGGCTGCATCTGTTGGCAAAATATCTAGCCAACACTGTTGTGTCAAAATGATATCTGCCTGAATCCCTTGCAAGCGTAAGTTCAGACTTTCCTGTGGCAAAGTTGGATCTAGCGGTAGGTATGCGCCACCAGCTTTGAGGATTCCTAATAATCCAATCATCATTTCCAGCGTTCGCTCTGTGCAAAGTCCAACTACAACTTCCGCCTTAACTCCTTCTTGTTGCAAGTAGTGAGCTAGTTGATTGACTTTGCTGTTCAACTGTGCATAAGTCAGTTGTTGGTCTTCAAAGACAATGGCAATGTTATCAGGTGTTCTTTGAGCTTGTTCTTCAAACAGTTGGTGAATACATTTATGTGGATAATCGCGCTGATTATTATTCACCTCGTATAGCAGTTGGTGTCTCTCAATTTGACTGAGAACCTCTAACTCGCTAATTGTCGCATCTGGATTAGCGATCGCACTTGCCAACAAAGTCTGAAATTGCTCTATCAAACGTTTAATGTCTTCTGCCTGGAATACGCTAGAGTCATAGTGCAATTCTGCTGTTAATGTGTCATCTTGGCGCAGGCAAGAAAGTTTTAATTTGAACCGTTCAATACAGGTATACTGCTGAGAAATTTTAAACGATACATCAGCAGCAAGATACTTATCTGGCTGTTCTCCAAATTCAAAACCAAGCGGAAAGAAACGTAAGTTATTTTGTATGTATCCTGCTATTTGTTCCCAGCTAAAATAATCTTGGATTTTATCTGATTGCTGAATTAATTGGTTATTGTTGTATACAATATCTTTAATTTTAGATGTTGCTTCTAAATTAATAGTTAACGGTAAATATTTAGAAAATAGTCCAACAACTGTCTCTAGCTCTTGATATTTTCTTCCGGCGAAACCCATGCCTATTGTCAGGTTTTCTTGTTTGGTTAAACGCCAATTTAAAATCTGCCAACAAGCCAATAAAAACTCAGATATTGAAATATTATGATATTGATTTAGGATATCAATTTTTTTTATTAATTCAGGAGCGATCGCAAAAGTTTGCGTTTGTGGTTTAAATACTAATTCGTCAGCAGATTGTTTTCCAAAAGGAAGTTTTAACCCTTGTAAATCCACCGCAATATTTTGTTTTTGCCAATAGTCTCTACCAGCTTCTGTTTCTGCTCCTTCCAACAATTCATTTTGCCATTCAGCTAGGTCTGCATATTGTAATGGTTCATTCTCTATTTCTTCACCCTGTAAGCAAGCTGCATAAAACTGACTAATTTCTTGCACCAAAATTTCTAGTGTAGCAATATCTGCACAAAGCCCTGGTAAGCTCACAATTAATACATATTTGGATGCCGATAAAGTCACTAAAGATAGCTGCAAAGGAGAACCTTGTACAATATCAAAAGGCTGTTGACTGATTTTATAAAATAATTCTCTCAGCGAGTTTTCTTGCTCTTGAGGTGTCAAACTGCTCAAATCATAAGTGTTATCCCAATTTATCTTTTGCTTACCAATTACCTGCAACGGAATAGTCATTCCAGGTAAAGAGCGGAAGTTTGTACGGAGAATTTCGTGGCGATTGACAACTGTTTCTAAGACTAATTTTAAAATATCGACATCTAAACCTCCCTCAATCAAAACAGCACACTGAGAGCGATAAGGAAGGTGATCAATTTCTTGCAATTGCCACAGATGTTTTTGCTGGGGTGAGAGTCGAAAACCTTGCATTTCCTCTAGCATTCTGATTCTCCGTACTTGCCACTAAATATATTAATTACTGTATTGTTCTGCCATTCCCACGGCAATCTTTCGCGCACCCACAAATGGCATCCGTCCATGCGCTGTAAGCATATTATCGAGCATTAAAATATCTCCAGCTTGCCAGGGAAAAATAACCATTTCTTGTTGGTAAGCAGAGCAAATTTCATCTAGTACAGCAGGTTCAATTGCTGAACCATCACCGTAATAAGTATTGTGGGGCAAATCTGATTCTGGGAACTCTGCTAATAATGGTTCACGAATGCTTGGTTCCAAAGTTGAGATATGAAAGAAGGCAGCGTGATTAAACCACACTAGTTCATTTGTTTGTGGGTGTGTAGCAACCGCTTGACGAACTTGACGGGTTCTCAAGCGATTACCCTCTTTCCACTCGAACTCAATGCCATTACTACGACAAAATGCTTCTACCTCAGATGGATTGGTTGTTTGAAAAACTGTTTGCCAAGGTAAGCCAAAGCCGTCGCCAAAGTTACGGACATACATAACTCCTTTTTGACTGAAGCGATCGCAAATTTTACCATCAATCCGTTGCAACAATTTGCGAGTGTCTGCAATTGGTGTTTCTCCTCCTTGTTGTGCAGGCTGGATACAAAAAAAGAAAATCTTTAAAGGCCAGGTTTTGGCGTAAGAAAGTTCACTGTGCAGAAAAATGCTGGAGTTGGCAGGATAATCAGTTGAAGTATAAATATTACCTTGGATTGGGCTGCGTGGTGAAGAGCGATCGCGATATTCCAGTAACTCTCCAGTCACACTTTTGATAAACTGCTCAAACTCCAAATAGTTCTTCACCTGAAAATTCCGAAACAGAATTCCGCCATGCTTAAACAGATGGTTTGTAATCAACTCCCGATTACTCGCCGCCCAAGCAACTAAATTCACTGCATCTACAGTAGGTTGGATAAGCAAAGGAAGCGAATTTCCTGCCACTAAAGGCACTGCTTTAATCAATTCGGCTGGCGAAACATTGACACCTTGCCGTTTAGTTATTCGTAACTCATTGAGACTAAGTTTTGGGGACTCTGGAATTTTCATAATTTTGCTCCGAGAATTCCCTTTAGCTTTTAATACTGGTAAAAGTCAAACTCATTTCATCTGCTTTCTGGTCGATTTCTGGAAATTCTAGTCCCAGATCATCCAATGAATTGACACCTAGAGTTTCCAAAACGAATGGTTGCAAAGTATTGTTTTCAATAAAGTTGCTACCTTCACTATTGTCGCCTTTATACACAATTACTAAATTATGGTAAAAGTGCAAAGAAACAATATTTTTATCAAAATAAGATGGAGTATAGCCGGGATTTAAAAATTCTTCATAATTCAATCCATCAACTAATTTTTTAAACATATTCATCACAGTTTTTGGGTCGTTCAAGTCAAGACTTCCACCCACATTTACCCAATTTTGCATCATCACACTTTCTTGAGCAAAGTCTGACCACTTTTGTCCAAGACTTGGCCAGTAAGAATGATGAATATTTTCCGCAGCATAAATTCCGCCTTCGTTGAGTACAGGAAAAAATTTGTAGAAGGCTTTAATATGATGTTCATTAGCCGAACTGCCATCTTCAATGATGATGTCTAATGCTCCTGTTTCATTGAAAACATCTTTCATAAAAGATTCATCATTCTGATCGCCGTGAAATATTTTAATTCGGTCTTCTTCTAAATACCTTTTATCGACAATATCAATACCGTAGATCATACTATTTGGAAAATAAGTTTTAAAAGTTTTTAAAGCCTCACCTCCAATTGTGTGATCTTCGTAACCACCTACACCAATTGCCAAAATCTTGAGTTTTTTCCATTTGAGGGGAGCAAAATGACTTTGGTAACGATGAGCAAACCGCAGTCTAGGCCATTCCTCATGGGCATAAAGAACCGCTACTTTACTTAAATCATTTGGCTGTAAAAATGCCCTAACTTGACGCGAAAAATTTTTTAATGATTGGATTAAGTTCATTGATGTTACTCCGATTTATTTTTATCTTCAATTAATTAATTAATGACTTTACGCTTAGTTAACTTCAGCTTTTCTAATGAGGTGAATTCCAGCTCTTTCTCTTTAATTTGCTGTTGTTCTTTGTCGGAAGTAACGATGATTTCGGCTAACTCATTCAGTCTGACATCTGGCTGCTCAACAACATTGCGTAGCAGAATTTCAAAATGAACAATCATTCGTCTAATAGTCTTGTCATCAAACAAATCTGTTTTATACTCTAATGAGCCGTTAAATCCTTCTACACTTTCCCAAATACTGAATTTTAAATCAAATTTGGATGTACCACTATCAACCTCTACGGGATGCAGAGTTAGCTCTGGAAGTTCTATAGATGGAATGGGAGTATTTTGCAGAATAAACATTACTTGAAACAATGGATTGTGGCTTAAGTCCCGCTCTGGTTGCAATTCTTCCACTAACTTTTCAAAGGGCAATTCTTGATGAGCGTAAGCACCCAAAGCCACTTCGCGTACACGCCCTAACAATGCTCGAAAACTCGGATTACCTGATAGATTTGTACGCAGCACCAGGGTATTAATAAAAAACCCTATTATTCCCTGAGTTTCTGCTCTAGTACGACCTGCAACAGGTGAACCAACTAAGATTTCTTGTTGATTTGTATAACAATACAACAAGGTCTTAAATACCGCTATGAGTGTCATAAACTGAGTGACACCCTCTCGTTGATTTAATTCTTTTACTGCCTCACTTAGAGCTTTGGGAAATGCTAGAAATTGCTTTTTACCAGTGAAGGTTTGTATTGCTGGCCGGGGTCTATCTGTAGTTAGTTGCAGTACTGATAGATTACCGCTTAACTGCTGTTTCCAGTAATCTAGTTGGGTATGAAGAATTTCTCCTTGCAGCCATTTTCTCTGCCAATCAGCAAAATCTGCATACTGAATGGGAAGTTTAGGAAGTAGAGAGGGTAAGTCATGAGAAATAGCTTGATAAATCTCTGCTAGTTCTTGAATCAGAATACCAATAGACCAACCATCGGCAATAATGTGGTGCATGGTCAAGAGCAATATATGCTCTTCTGGTTTCAAATACAAAAGTTGAACTCGCAGCAGTGGCGACTGTGATAAATCAAAGGGTTTTTGAGCGAACTCTGTGGCGAAGCGCAAAGCCTCAGCCACAGTTGCTTCTGGTAATTCCAAAACTGGTAGTGTCAACTTCACACTTGGGGTAATCACCTGAACTGGTTGCCCTTTCACAGATACAAAGCTAGTTCGCAAGGCTTCGTGACGCTGTACGACTTCGTTAAGACTTTGTTCTAATGTCGCCTGATGAAGCTTCCCAGTTAAACGTATTGCAATGGGAACGTTGTAGAAGGGGTTATTAGGTTCTAACTGGTTAAGAAACCACAAGCGCTCTTGGGACAGACACAGGGGTAGTTCTTGATTGCGAGAAATCGGCTGTAGCAGTGGTTCTGAAGATTTTGTAATTGTTAATTGAGAAAGAATTTGCATTGCTAGCAGAACGACACTAGCATCTTGGAAAAAATCTTCAACGGATATTGCTACCCCAAAATCTACCTGAATTCGATTTTTTAGATCGAAAACTATTAAAGAATCGAGTCCCAAGCTATTTAGTGGTTGTTCTGGTTTCACTTGAGAAACTTCAACTTTTAATATCTGAGCAATTTGTTTTTGTAAGTAAGATATCAGCAATGGTAGGCGGGTTTCTGGTGCTGTTGCCATAATTGCTTCACGGCTCAGATTCGTCTTGTTCTCAAGGTCATCTGCACTATCCAGGATACTCTGGCTGATAACTTTCAGTTTATTTGCCAAAAAATTGGCTTTTGTGGCACGGCGTTGAATTTTGCCGCTAGAAGTTTTGGGAATGCTACCTGGTTTGATTAGTACTACTGCATATACTTGCACATCATGTACTTCTGCAACGGCCTGACGAATTACAGCAGTAACTTCTTCAAAATTTGGTTTGGCACGAAACTCCAATTCCTGCACCACTACCAGCCGTTCTTCATGAGCAACTTCCACTGCAAAAGCTGCACAGCTACCTAAACGCAATGATGAATGGCTGCATTCTGTAGTTAGTTCGATGTCTTGTGGGTAAAGATTACGACCTCTGATGATAATTAAATCTTTGGCTCTACCTGCAATGAAGAGTTCTCCATTGTGCAAAAAGCCTAAGTCACCAGTACGTAAAAATGGCCCTAATGTTGTGCTAACTCCTGTGCCTTGGAGGTAGGCGTGAAATATTTGCTCCGTCTCTTGTTGCCGATGCCAATAACCTTGCCCAACACTAGAGCCTGATACCCAAATTTCTCCAACTTCGTCAGGTTGACAAGGGATAAGAGTCTCTGGGTTAGCGATCGCAATTTGTTGTTGTGGTAAAGTTTGTCCACAACTGACAAAACGTTGAATATCTTCACTATCAGTATTTGCTTCAACAACCCGGTTCCTGGAAAGTGCCGATTTGACAACTGTTATGCAAGGAGGTGCAGCTTTTTTTACCCCGCCAGAAATCATCAGAGTTGCTTCCGCCATCCCATAACATGGGTAAAATGCTTCCCGGCGAAAGCCACACTCTGCAAAAGCCTCTGCAAACCGTTCTAAAGTATCCTGCCGAATGGGTTCAGCACCATTAAAGGCAACACTCCAACTACTTAAATCAAGGGTTGCTTTTTGCTCAGGGGTAATCTTTTGAATGCACAATTCATAAGCAAAGTTTGGCGCTCCGCTAGTTGTACCTCTGTAGTGAGAAATTGCCTGTAACCAACGATAAGGTCGTTGTAAAAAAGCTGTTGGGGACATCAAGATGCAAGGAAATCCACCATACAAAGGTTGCAAAATACCACCAATCAATCCCATATCATGGTAAACAGGTAGCCAAGAAACAAATTTACTGCTAGGAGAATGTTCCATAATTTGGTAAGTCATAGCGGCATTGTGGAGCAAATTGCCGTGACTAAGCATGACTCCCTTTGGTGTCCCTGTAGAACCTGATGTATATTGCAGAAAAGCTAGGGTATCTGCATTGATTGGAGTTTGTTGCCAAGCGTCTTCTGAACCTGGCGCTATATCATCTGTAGTCAACCACTGGAGACTTTCTAGGTTTGCTGCTTGTGCAAATATGGATTGTAATGTCGGGAGCATTGCTGTTGTAGTCAGAGCAATGCTAGGTTGGGCATCTTTAGTAATAGCGCTTATTCTGGGTGTTTTGCGTTGATTGAGAGGTGGATAAGCCGGAACTGCAACAACTCCAGCGTATAGACAACCAAAAAAAGCAGTTAAGTAATCTAGTCCAGGTGGATAAAGTAATAAGGCTCGTTCCCCATTTAAATTTAAAGCTTGGAGTTGAGATGCGATCGCACAAGAGCGCTTCACCAGTTGTTGATAAGTCAGTGTTGATTCTTGAGTTTCTCCATCTTCAAGGAAGGTGAAAGCAATTGTATCTGGCTGTGTCAAGCTTCTTTGATGCAGAAGATCAACAATTGTGAAGTTAGGGTCAATTTCTTTAAAGTCCTTGATTTGTATAGCCATTTGACTTTCCACAACTAGATGCACTCTTGCTTAAATACTGCTGCGATACATTCAACTTTTATCCTGCCAAAATGAGAACGCAAATATCGATCGCATTCCACAGGTAAGTTTTCATCCCACAATTCCGACTTTCTACTAGCTAAGGCTTTTTACCTCTTTTAGGAGAGCCTAAACAAAGGAGTTCTTAGCGAAATACTAGACGCTATTGCAAATTTCAACTCAATAAAGTTTTAAGGTTTTTATTGAGAGCAATTTTCAAGTACTCTGCTTACTTTAGAGGAGAGTATCGCTTTATGCAACTAGCTATTGATAGGTAATTCTTATTGATTTGTGTAAATAGATTATATTTTTATAACCTGATCTTCCGTAGATTAAGCTGATTTTCTGTCAGCGATCGCAGCAAGTTAGAGCAATGCTTAATCGGGCAGAATACAGACCATCACAGGGACAAGGTACTCATTAAAAAAGCGGTTATAAACCCCTTTTGCACGAGGCATCACTAACGTCCGTGGGTTTCAAAACCTTGATTTGGCCTTATTCGTTGGCAAATTGATCGGGAGTCTAACCCATCAGCCGCAAGCCATCCTAGTTTTCTTTAATTTCAGTGCGTTTAAACGCACTTAAGCTATGGGCAATCAATTTATTGCATTCCATTCAAATGAAATTCGGTGTATTCTTTGCTTGTAAAATTAGTATAATTTTATACTAATTTATTTAGTAAAAATATTTTAAAGTCTTCCAAATATTGATTAGGACAACATTTTATTTTGTAGCACTTATCTCATGTTTGTATCATTTTAAGTGTATCTGCTCCAGTTATTAGCTGTCTTTTAGCTTTATAAGCTAGAAAACTTTGATAAATACTGTCAAATATATTGCAATAGATTCTCACTTTACTTTGTGGCTAAAATAGTTTAATTTCAGATTTGAAATGAAAAACTTTTCTATTAAGCTCTAAGGCTACTAGTAGACCGTGAGGATCTGGATTGGAATGAAACTGAAAAAATTACTTCCCTACCTGTTATTAACAAGCTCTTTGACTGTATCGATCGCAACTGCTGCTAGAAGTGAAGAAGTAGGGATAGGTGTATCAGAGCATCTCAAGTCAACTCCAACAGATGCTAATTCCAATCAACCATTTACTGGGGAACCAATCAGAGAGATTCAACAAATAAGCGAGTTAGTACATCCTGGCAAGAGTGCAGAGATACTTCGACAGCCACCACAACTCAGCCAAGGGAGTACCACGGAAATTGTCCCAGTGAGTGCAGTTAAGGCTAATCCCACCACTCAGGGAGTGGAAGTGATCTTACAAACTGCCCTTGGTGAAAAACTCCAACTGGTGAATCGCAGTTCGGGCAATAATTTTATCACTGATATTCCCAACGCCCAATTACGTTTACCTTCAGGTGATACATTCACATTTCGCTCGGAGCAGCCAGTTGCAGGTATTACTGAGATAACAGTGGCAAACCTTGATGCCAAAACTATCCGAGTCACGGTGATAGGTGAAACGAATGTACCAACTGTAGAGTTGTTTGACAGTCCTGACGAGGGTTTGATTTTGAGTGTGGCTAGTGCAACTTCTTCCACATCGCAGGGACAACAAACACAAACACCACAAAAGCCTGAAGCAAATCAGTCAGAAACAGAAACTCCGCCAAGTCAACCTTCTGCGGCGAGTGATGAACCGATTGAACTAGTAGTGACGGGCGATCTTGATGGATATCGTGTACCTGAAACATCAACTGCAACCAGAACCGACACCCCACTGCGCGATATTCCTCAGTCCATTCAAGTTGTACCCAAACAAGTAATTGAGGAGCAGGGAATCACTCGGATTTCAGATGCAGCCCGTAACGTGTCTGGTGTATCGGTGGGAACAGGCTATAGTGGCGCTGTAGATGACTTAACGATTCGGGGATTTCTCAACTCAAACATCCTGAGAAATGGCTTCAAAACTCAAAACGCTTTTATCTATGGCGCAAACGTCGAACAGGTTGAAGTTCTAAAAGGCCCAGCTTCAGTACTATATGGTCAATTTGAACCAGGTGGTATTGTTAATTACGTCACAAAACAACCGTTAAATGAACCCTACTACGCAGGTGAATTTACAGCAGGAAGTTACAGTTTTTATCGTTCATCCATTGATATTTCTGGGCCCCTGACTCCAGAGAAAAATCTTTTATATCGTCTCAATATTGCCTATGAAAACTCTGGAAGTTTTCGTGATTTTGTCAATGGGGATGTTTTCTCTATCTCTCCCATTGTCAGCTATAAGATTAATGATGCCACAACCATCTCTCTAGAATACGAATATACAAAGGTCAATAGAGTATTCGATCGTGGTTTTTTACCTAACAGTGTTTTTCTTGACCTCCCTATCAGCCGGAATTTAGGCGAACCAAGCGACTCGATTGATATTGAAAATAACCGCTTTGCTTTAACCCTAGACCATCGATTTAATGAAAACTTGCGTCTGCGGAGTAATTTATCTGGTCAATTTATTAAGACAAATGATACCCACATTAATCCTAATGAGTTAGTTGGCGATACCTTATCACGAGACTACTCTACAGGTCTTTCTCCTGGTGAAAATAACGATTTATCGCTGCAAACCGATTTGATTAGTGAATTCAAAACTGGATCAATTCAGCATCAGCTACTTTTTGGGGTGGAATTCAGTAGAAGCATTAGTAACTATTCACTCGATCAAGCGAGTATTTCACCACTCAATATCTTTGCTCCTGTCTATGGATATGAAATTCCCTCCCGTGAAAGTTTTACCTATGCAGTAAAGTCCGATTCAACCACAAATACAGCAGCAATTTATTTACAAGATCAAGTGACATTGCTGCCAAATTTGAAATTGTTAGTCGGCGGCAGATATGATTTTGTTGATTACAATAATAAATTCATTTCTGACACAGTTAATGGTAGCGAGCCAGAAGAATCTAATTTTTATGATACAGCCTTTTCACCGCGTGTCGGATTAGTTTATCAGCCAATAGAACCAATCTCGCTGTATGTCAGTTATAGCCGGTCTTTTGTACCCAATAATTTTAGGTCGAATGGAGAAGCACTGGAGCCTTCGCGGGGTACTCAGTATGAAGTCGGGATTAAAGCCGATCTCAGCCCTCAGATATCGCTGACGTTAGCAGCTTATGATATTACAAAGACCAATATACCGACAGTTGATCCTGATAATCCTGATGTATTCTTTGCAGTCGGAGAGGTAAAAAGTCGTGGAATTGAACTGGATGTGGCAGGAGAAATTACACCTGGTTGGAAGATAATAGCTTCTGGTTTTTTAAATGATGCTTATGTTAGCGAAGACAACGATCCTTCTTTGCAAGGTTCGCGTTTGGTAAATGCACCCTATCACGGCGCTAGTCTATGGACAACTTATGAAATCCAGAGTGGTGATTTGCAAGGGTTCGGTTTTGGTGCAGGGTTATTTTTTATAGGCGATCGCATTACTAACCAAAGCGATCCGTTTACTCTTCCTTCCTATGTTAGAACCGATGCGACTATCTTCTACAAACGTAATGATTGGGGAGCCGCACTCAATTTCAAAAATCTGTTTGATGTGAAATACTACGAAACCAACGGCTTTTATGTATTCCCACAAGCACCTTTTACAGTTCAGGGCACAATTTCATTCAGTTTTTAAATTCTCTTTGAACCTCCTTTTAGTAAGGCGAGGGAGAAAAAATCAGTTTTCTTCCCCTTTATCAGAAGGAATGAGAAGGGAATGGCACTAAGAAAAGGTGAAACCTCCTTGCTGGCAGGGTGTGGGAGGTGTGGGAGGACGGGGAACAAGTCTTACCCCCCACACTCCCCACACTCCCCACACTCAAAATCTTGTTATATCAGGGCTTTGCGATTAACAAGCGTGCCATTCGAATGAGAAGGGTAATCAATGTATGTAAAGGGTATCTGCAATGAAATCCAAAACATTCCGTAACTGGGCATTTAGTCTACACCGCTACCTCGGTTTAGCTATGGGATTTGTGCTGATTATCATTGGCTTGACAGGTAGTTTATTGGTCTTTCAGAAGGAAATTAACCACTTTTTAGTAGCCCAACAGTTTGGATATATCTCTTCCCAAGAAGCGCCACTATCTCTAGAGTCAGTGGTAAATACTGTGAAAGCGGAATATAATTCATCCCGAAAGGACCTAAAGCTCAATAAAGTCTATATCCCTTCAGAGCCAAATGAACCAATTATGTTTGCCTTCGTTGCTCCTGATGACAAAGGGATAGATGTTTTTGTCAATCCTTATACTGCTGCAATCATGGGTGAGCGATCAGACAGAACATTGATTCTTCTGCTATATGAACTCCATTATAATCTGATGGCTGGAGACATTGGGATGACCATCGTTGGAGTTATAGCATTCCTGTTGCTAGTTCTGAGTATTACGGGTGTCATTCTCTGGCCTGGATGGCGCAAGCTGATTGCAGGATTCAAGATCAAGTGGAATGCTCATCCAAAGCGGCTGAACTTCGACATTCATAAAGTAGCAGGCATTATTACAGTGGTGTTCCTGGCGCTGACTGCCTTTACTGGCTTCTGCTGGAATTTCTACGACTTCACTGAACCCATCATTTATGCAGTAACATTTACCAAAAAGCAACCAGAACCTGTTTCTCTGCCCAAGCCTGGTCAGTTACCGTTGCGACTTGCAGAACAACTAAAAATTGCTGACGCTGCCTTGCCAGGTGCTATGGTCAGGAGTATTTCCCTCCCTAGTCAACCTGAAGACAGCTTGACAATTAGCTTTAAGCTACCCCAGGAAAATGCAGAACGTGGTCAGAGTAATGTTTATCTTGACCAGTACACCGGTAAAGTTTTGCGAGTTGATAATGCTTTAAAAATGCCATTGGGCGATCGCATCCTCAACTCTTTTATTCCCCTACACTATGGTACATTTGGTGGTTTATCCACGCGCATTCTCTACGTATTTGTTGGATTATCACCCTTGATTTTATTTATAAGTGGCTTTGTCATGTACCAACATCGCTACCGAGAAAAAGCTGTCCGCCACAATCAGGTAATAGAACTATCAAAGAACCATCAAGATTAATTGAAGGTTAATTTGCCAACCGCCACAAACCTATAATTTAAGACTCATACAAGTGCGTATATTCATCATTATTTGGCTTGGTCAAACCGTTTCTATTATTGGTAGTGGGATGACTGGCTTTGCATTCACTATCTGGGTATGGGAACTAACGCATCAGGTTACAGCAATAGCGTTGTTTGGGTTGTTTGCACAATTGCCACAAGTATTGATTGCTCCGATCGCTGGGTTTATTGTAGATCGTTGGAACCGTAAATATCTGATGGTAGTTGGGGATACAGTGAGTGGTGTTGTAGCGATCGCTGTCTTACTACTTTATTCAACGACACATCTGCAATTATGGCATTTATACTTAGCTGTTGCTATCCAAGGTATTTTTGAGGTAATTCAAGAACTGGCTTACTCAACATCCATATCTACGATGATGCCCAAGCAGCACTACAGCCGTGTTAGCAGTCTGAGATTTTTATCTGATTACGGTTCTAGTATCATCGCGCCAACACTAGCAGGCATTCTCTACTCAGTTATTGGGCTTGTTGGGATATTAATTATCGATATTGTGAGTTTTGTATTCGCTGTCACCACAGTTTTAGGAGTACATATCCCACAACCTAGTATGACAACAGTAAACACTCAAAGTTTCACTAATTGGAAGCAGGAGATTTACTTTGGTTGGCATTACATTGCTGTACGTCCAAGTTTGCTTGCTATGCTAGTGTTGGCATTTGTATTTACATTTGCCCATGACTTTGGACTCTCAATCTATTCACCGATGGTTCTAGCGCTGACTGGCAATGACGCTAAGGTGTTAGGCACTTTAGCCTCAGCAGCAGGAATTGGTGGAATAGTTGGGGTATTGCTCATCAATAGCTGGGGTGGTTTCAAGCGTCGTATCGATGGGGTGCTACTTGGTATGATCGGTGTTGGTTTAGGCAAAATTATCTTTAGTCTAGCTAAGACACCATTGATTTGGATTCCAGCTCAATTTTGTTCATCTGTGAATTTTCCCATACTTGGCAGTTCTTGTGATGCTATCTGGCTAACCAAGGTTAATCCTCAGATACAAGGACGTGTTTTTGCGACTCTAAAGGTTGTAACATTGATTGCTTCAACGGTTGCTTATTTGATAGCTGGGCCACTAGCCGACTATATTTTTGAACCTGCAATGATGCCAGATGGTAGTCTTGCACCCATATTAGGCTGGATATTCGGCACGGGAAAAGGTTCGGGTATGGCAGTTTTGTACTTCATTTCTTCGCTAGGGATGTTATTTATTGGCTTAAGTGGATATGCTTTCCGCACTTTGCGTAACGTAGAAACTATACTGCCCGATCATGATGCTAATACAGCAAATGTTAAGCCCTATGTTTAGTTCCATTTCAAGCGTAGTGAATCTGGTTTTATAAGTAGCTAGTCGTTAAAGTAAATTTATTTAGGCATCTGGGAATACTAAATGTAAAAGTCTTAAAGATAAAGTCCAGCATGATTAACACCAAACTCAGTATTCCTGGATATAAAGTTAACGAACAACTTTATGATAGTGCCAGAACTCTTATTTATCGTGGTTTCCAGGAAACTGACTCCTTACCTGTAGTCATCAAACTGCTGAAAAATCCTTATCCTAGCTTTAGCGAACTCGTACAATTTCGTAATCAGTACACCATTACCAAAAATCTCAATTTTCCCGGAATCATTCAAACTTACAGCTTGGAAGTATACCAGAATGGTTATATATTAGTGATGGAAGACTTTGGGGGAATTTCCCTGAAGGATTATTTCGTTAACGATAATCTTGTATCCCTAACGGAATTTTTAAAAATTGCAATATCTCTGTGTGATGTCTTAGATATACTTTTCCGCCATCGAATTATTCATAAAGATATAAAACCTGCCAATATATTAATTAATCCTGAAACTAAGCAAGTAAAGCTCATTGACTTTAGTATTGCCTCTTTATTACCACGAGAAACCCAAACGTTAATTAGTTCTAATGTATTAGAAGGGACGCTAGCTTATATTTCCCCAGAACAAACAGGAAGGATGAATCAGGGGATTGACTACCGGACAGACTTTTATTCTTTGGGTGTAACTTTCTATGAATTACTCACAGGTGAATTACCTTTTCAATCAAATGATTTGATGGAATTGGTACATTGTCACATTGCTAAATCAGCGCCATTAGTAGATGAAATTGACCCACAAATTCCGTCTGTCATTTCAGAGATTGTCAGCAAATTGATGGAAAAAAATGCGTCATCCCGCTATCAAAGTATATTGGGTCTGAAATTTGATTTAGAAAATTGTTTAACTCAACTCCAAAAAACTGGTGAAGTTAAGAGTTTCCCAATTGCACAAAGAGATGTGTGCGATCGCTTTCTTATCCCCGATAAACTCTATGGACGAGAAACGGAAATAGCCACCCTAATCGAAGCATTTGAAAGAGTAAGCAAAGGTGCAACTGAAATAATGTTGGTCACTGGTTTTTCAGGAATTGGAAAGACTGCGGTTATTAACGAAATTTATAAACCGATTGTGCGCCAACACGGTTATTTTATCAAAGGGAAATTTGACCAATTTCAACGAAATATTCCCTTGAGTGCTTTTGTGCAAGCATTCCGAGATTTAATGTGGCAATTATTAAGTTTAAACAACGCTCAAATCCAGCAATTTAAAAACCAAATATTAGAAGCTGTTGGGGAGAATGGACAAGTAATTATTGAAGTTATCCCGGAATTATCAAGAATTATTGGTGAACAACCACCTGTACCAGAATTATCAGGAACTGCGGCCAAAAATAGATTTAATTTATTATTCCAAAAATTTACACAAGTTTTTACTATTGCGGAACATCCATTAGTGATATTCTTAGATGATTTACAATGGGCAGATTCAGCATCTCTAAACTTAATGCAACTATTGAGCGCTGATACAGGTCATCTATTGTTAGTTGGTGCATATCGTGATAATGAGGTCAATCCAGCACATCCATTAATATTGACTTTGAGCGAGATTCAAAAAACGCAAGCACCGATTAATACAATTACTTTAAACTCACTAAGTCAAGGGCAATTGAATCAGTTAGTCGCTGATACATTGAAATGTACAGAAAATTTAGCATCGCCTCTTTCTCAATCGATCTATCAAAAAACTCAAGGTAATCCGTTTTTCACAACACAGTTTCTCAAGGTATTGCATCAAGAGGAATTTCTTAAATTTGACTTTAATTCTGGTTGTTGGAAATATGATATTACCCAAGTAAATCAGCAAGCGGTTACAGATGATGTTGTAGAATTCATGGTATGTCAATTACGTAAACTTCCTGAATCAACTCAACAACTTTTACAGTTAGCTGCGTGTATTGGGAATCAGTTTGACTTAGGAACTTTGTCAATAGTTTCAGAAAAATCAAAAATAGAAACGGCAGCTATTTTATGGAAAGCTTTACAAGAAGGATTAATTTTACCTACTAGTGTAACTTATAGCTTTCATCAAGATTTACTTTTAGAAAAAAACGATAATATAACAAATAATATAGATACACAATCGGCTGAAAACAGCTTAAAAGAAAAGACAGTTACATACAAATTTTTGCACGATCGTATTCAACAAGCTGCCTCTTGTTTGATTCCCAAAGAACAGAAAGAGTTGACCCATCTCCAAATTGGACAATTAATTTTAAAAAATACATCATTAGCCCAGCAGTCAGAGCATATTTTTGAGATTGTCGGTCATTTAAATTATGGAATTCCACTTATTAATCAGCCAAGTAAACGTCAAGAATTAGCTCAATTAAATCTCAAGGCAGGTCAGAAATCTAAAGAAGCAATTGCTTATGGTGCAGCTCTACAATATTTCAATCAGGGCATTCAGTTATTAATTAGTGATGGCTGGGAAAATGCTTATGATTTAACGCGAGATTTATATCACGCTGCTGCCGAAGTTGCATTTATCAGTAATGAATTTGAGCAGATGGAATCGCTAATTAAAGTAGTGATACAACGAGCGACGAGTTTTTTAGATAAAGTAAAAGTTTATGAAATTAAGCTCCAGTATTATCAAGTACAAGGGCAGATGATTAAAGCAATTGATATTGGGTGTCAAACTCTCCAACAGCTTGGAATACCCTTATTTGAATCTGCTACTACTTCAGATATTGATCAAGCTATAGAAAACACTTTATCAACACTGGGAGAACGCCAAATTGAAAGCTTAATTGATCTACCTTTGATGACTGATCCTCAAGCTTTAGTTGCTCTGAAAATTATGATCAGCCTCACTCCCTCTGTCCATCAGGCTGCTCCCCACCTATTTCCAATTATTGCCTGTGAACAAGTTAACTTATCGCTTAAATACGGCAATGCAGCACTTTCAGCACCAGGATATGCTGATTTTGGCATTGTTTTAAATGCGGTATTAAATCAACTAGAAAAAGGCTATAAGTTTGGACAATTAGCTTTAAAAATTGTAGAGAAGTTTGATGCAAAATCTCTAAAAAGTATGACTAGTTTCAAAGTAGCTGCATTTAATCAATTCAACAAGCTACCTGTCCGAAATACCATCAATTTATTAAAAGAGTCTTATACTTTAGGATTAGAAGTTGGAGATTCTGTACACATGATTGTCTCAGCTTTTTTCCGACTTTTTTATACCTATCTAATGGGTGTAGAAGATTTAAAATCTATACTAGAACAAATCAAAATCTTCGAGTCTAGTTTTGCAACTGGCGAATCTTTTTTGATTAGATTTAGTACTCTTAAAAGCACAATTGAATTTATAACTAAATCTAGCCATTATTCAGATTTATTAATTGATGAATACTGGGATGAAGAAAAAATATTACCTGCTCTACTCAAGGAAAATGATGAGTTTACACTCCATGAATTTTATCTAATTAAGTTAATTATTAGCTACTTGTTTGATAATCCTCTAGCGGCAGTTAGCAATGGAGACAAAGGAGAGCGTTACCTTAAAGGTGGTGCCGGAATGCTATCTGTGTCTGTTTTCCATTACTACGATTCATTGGCTCGTCTATCTGTCTATTCTAAAGCTAAATCTTCTGAACAAGCAAAATTGCTCTTGAAGGTTGACGAAAATCAACAACACCTAAAAGTTCGAGCAATAATTGCACCGATGAATTTTCAGCATAAATTTGATTTAGTAGAGGCAGAGCGTCATCGGGTCTTAGGTCAACGATTTGAGGCAATTGACTTATACGATCGCGCGATCGCTGGAGCCAAAAAAAATGAGTACATTCAGCAAGAAGCTCTGGCTAACGAACTAGCAGCTAAATTTTACCTTGATTGGGGCAAAGAAAAAGTGGCTCAAGCATATATGCAAGAAGCTTACTACTGCTACGCCCGATGGGGAGCAAAAGCTAAAACTGATGACTTAGAAAAACGCTATCCTGAATTACTTCAACCTATCATACATCAACACAAACTTAGGTTTAATTCCCTAGAAACGATTGCTAGTATTGCCCATAGTTCGATATCTTTATCCGGTCAAACTTCTATTATTGGTAGCACAAATATTTCTGATGCTTTAGACTTCATGTCTATTCTGAAAGCGGCTCAAGCTATTTCTAGTAGCATTGAATTGGATGAAATTATTGCTAGCCTGACGAAAATTATTCTCGAAAACTCTGGTGCCCATAAATTTGCCTTAGTTCTTTCTGAAAATGGAAACTTAAAAGTCAAGGCAATTACTTTTATTAATCACCAAGACAGTTTTTTAGCTCCAATACAAACTATTCTCAAGTCACAAGCAGTAGATACTTGTACAGATATCCCTAGAAAAATTATCAATTATGTCAAAAATACTCAACAAACCATTGTCATAGATAACTGTCAAACAGAGATACCTGGGTTACTTGGAGAATATCTGCTCGAATTTCAACCCCAGAGTGTATTTTGTACGCCGATTATTAATCAAGGACACTTAGTAGGCATTCTCTACTTAGAAAATAAACTAGTGGCAGGGGTATTTACTAGCGATCGCATCAAAGTTATCCAAATGTTATCTGTGCAAGCTGCCATCTCTCTAGAAAATGCTCGTCTTTATCAAGAATCTCAAGAAAAAGCTCAACAGATTCAACAATCTCTCCAGCAGCAAAAAACCTTATTTAATGTTGTGAATCAGATCCGAGAGTCTTTAGATTTAGATGCAATTTTTCGTGCAGTAACTCAAAATCTTCGCTCAATCCTTAATGTCTCGCGCGTCGGAATTTATCAATTTCATTTTGGGGTAAATTACGAATATGGCGAATTTATTGCCGAAGATGTCCTACCGCAATTTCCTTCTGGTTTAGCTGTAAAAATTCAAGACCATTGTTTTGGAGAGAACTATTCAACCCTGTACAAACAGGGACGCTTTTGTGCAATGTCAGATATTGAAACCGCAGAAGTTTTAGATTGTCATCGGGCAATTTTGCAAGAGTTTAATGTTAGAGCATCATTGGTTGTACCAATTATGAAAGATGACGAACTTTGGGGCTTACTCTGTATTCACCAATGCGAACACCCACATCAGTGGCAACCTTCTGAGATTGAATTTGCCCAACAAATTGCTGCACAAATGGGAGTTGCACTCCAACAAACCGATCTCCTGCTGGAAACTCGCCAACAAGCAAGCCAATTAGAAGAAACACTCCAATATCTTAAAGAAACTCAACTTCAATTAGTACAAAATGAAAAAATGTCTGCGTTGGGAAATCTTGTAGCGGGGGTAGCTCATGAAATGAATAATCCTCTTGGTTTTATTTCTGCTAGCCTTGAACAAAGTAAACCTGTATTTGCAGATATTTTTAAACATCTAAAATTATATCAACAAAGTTTGCCAAATCCAAAAGAAGAAATTATTGAACACGCCGAAGAAATCGACTTGGAATATAGCTTAGAAGATTTGCCCAAGATGATTGATTCGATGATGATAGCCTGTGACAGGCTGAAAAATATCAGTACCAGTCTCCGCACTTTCTCCCGTGCCGATCAAGACTACAAAGTACCTTTTGATATCCATCAAGGCATTGATAGTACCATTCTCATTCTCAAACATCGTCTGAAAGCAAATCAACAACGTCCCGCCATTGAAGTTATCACAAACTACGGTAATTTACCTCAAGTAGAATGTTTCCCTGGTCAAGTAAATCAGGTATTTATGAACATTTTAGCGAATGCTATTGATGCTTTGGATGAATCAAATACAGACCGAAGTTTTAGGGAGATTAAAGCCAATCCAAATCGGATTATAATTACCACATCATTGGAAGACAAACAAGTTGAGGTGAAGATTGCTGATAATGGTCAAGGCATGAGTGAATCAGTCAAACAAAAAGTATTTGACCACTTGTTTACTACAAAAGTTGTTGGTAAAGGAACAGGATTAGGATTAGCGATCGCTCAGTCTATTGTTGTAGAAAAACATGGTGGAACTTTGAATGTGAATTCTACTCCTGGCCAAGGAACAGAATTTGTGATTACTTTACCGATTCTGGCTTAGACTCAAAATTAACTCGGTTGAAAACAGGAATGAGCAGTCATTACCGGAGGGTATTTTTATAAGTGCGATCGCTCACGTTTAATTTTCTTAAACTTCTGATCAAATTTCAGTTTCCTACTGTTAAGGAAATTAATTGCAACCAATTAGCTCAATTACTGTTGGATTCTACAAAGCCACGGCCATTACTGTTAGATGCACGAAGTCAAACAGAATATGGGGTAAGCCATATCGAAACAGCAGTGTGTATAAATCATCTAACACCTGACTTAGCAGAACTTTCAACAGTTTCAAAAGATAGACTAATTGTTATCTACTGTTCTGTTGGCTACCGGAGCGCCAAATTAGCCCAACAGCTTGATCAAGACGGGATGAAGTGCATTTATAACTTAAGCGGTGGGATTTTTCAGTGGGCAAATGAAGGGAGGCTTATTTTTAAAGACGAGCAGCAAACACAACTTGTACATCCTTATAATGCAATATGGGGAAAACTGCTAAAAGCTACAAACCATGCTCAGGAGTGGTAAATTTTAAGTAAATACATTTTTTTCTCCTAGTATCAAATTCCTAATAAAACTACTCTTGCTGCATGTCTCAAGTTTCCATTGTCATTCCGACTTTAAACGAAGCAGTTAGCTTAAGGCGTACATTGCGCCAACTGACTTTACTTAATCCCCCTGCAAAGGAAGTGATAGTGGTAGATGGTGGCAGCGAAGATGAGACAGTGGCAGTTGCAAAGCAATGCTTTGGATCGTTTGATCAGTCGCTGTGTCTACAAGTTATCTCATCTGAGCAGCGTGGGCGTTCGATTCAGATGAATTACGGTGCATCGGCTGCAACTGGAGATATTCTTTGCTTTCTTCATGCAGACACTTGGGTGCCAGATGACGTAATCACTGTAATAGAGCAAACCTTAGCAGAGCCAACCATTGCTTGTGGGGGGTTTATTTCTCTGATGAGCGGATCTCAAACCACTCGCTGGGGTGTCTCTCTACATAATTATCTAAAAACCTATTACGCACCACTGTTATTTAAACCGTACCTGTTTTTTCGAGGATTACGTCTTTTGTTTGGAGATCAGGTAATGTTTTGTCGTAGTACTGACTTTTGGGATTGCAATGGATTTGATCAGGCATTGCCGATTATGGAGGATGGAGATTTATGCCTGAAATTGGTTAAAAAAGGGCGTATTTATCAGGTAAACCGTATTGTTCAATCTTCAGATCGACGCGTCGCAAAATGGGGTAGCTTCAAAGCAACTGCACTTTACTTTTATATCGGTTTTTTGTGGGGGATTGGCGTTGATGCAAATTATCTCAAACAATTTTATCAAGATATTCGCTGATTCAGGCTCCAGTCATAGTAGAGATAGGAAATTGGCGTTGAGGCTTGCAAAGGCAAATCTGTCTCTAGGTAAGAGCGGATATATTCTGGAATAGAGGATGTAACCTTGAGAAAGTCTTGACGATACCATTTAAAGATTTTGCTACAGTAGAGCGTTTTACTATCTGAGTCATAACGGACTTTTTCAGGATTATTAATGAAACGACGGGTGTCTTCATTTAACTGCTGAGTAACTTGTTCAGGAAAATAAGCTCCAGCACGCAGTAATGGGCAACCAACCGAAGCGCAGACAATTGCAAAATGAATTCGCGGCTCCTGTAATTTCTCCCGCAGAATAGAGTTCTCTATTTGGGCTAAACTGTAACGTTCGTCAAATATATAATAACTACGACGTTGAAAGAACCACAAAAAAGCCAGCCAGTTGGGAATGCCTAAGATTTGCGGACGAATTGACTCAAGTGGGTACATCTCCAAAATTGCCGAAATAGTGAACGCATTGTAAAGGTTGATCCACAATGCCAATTGCTCAAAAGTGCTGCAATTAGATGTAAAATCCAGATTTGCTTGACTTGACAACCAATCTCCTAGCGCTTGAGGTTGCTCTGTTTTCCAAGCAAAATAGTCTACACGACCCTGTTGATCAACATACTGACGCAATAACCTATCCCAAGGTTCAAAATCAATCATTATCGCTGTGTTTAGGGACTTCTAGTTAAAAAAACATCCCATCCCTGTGTTTGGGTAGGGGCGCAAGACCTTGCGCCCCTAATACAAATATACAAATTTATCAGGATTCGCGGAAAACCCCATCCGTCTATACGGTGGGGATGGATAGCGGTCTGCGGAGTGGAGCGCAGTAGACAATCATTCTTTCCCGCCGGATTGTTCTTTAATATAATCCTTAACTATTTCTAATGGCGCTCCACCGCACGAAACCACACATTTAGAATCATGCCATAGTTTAACCTTTTCGCCCCAGTAAAACTTACCTATTTCTGATTTGTATTGTTGTCTCAAAATCCTGCTAGAAGCTGATTTAAGTGAAGCCATCAAATCAGAAATATTGTTGTCTGGGTGCAGGTTGATAAGCAAGTGTACATGGTCAGGCTCTCCATTAAATTCCTCAAGGATGCACTGATTAGCAGTCAATACCCGCACAAAAATAGGCTCCATATCTGCAAGCATGGCTTTTGTAAAAACTAACCTACGAAACTTAGTTACAAAAACCATGTGTAGATGAATATCAAAAACTACGTGCGCTCCTTTCCTTAAACTATTTCTAGCCACTTCGAGTCAACCCTAAAATCTATGATATAGTACTGAGAGTAACATAATTACATGATTCGACTGATGTTGTATGGTTGCCAACAAATACTATTAAATCCTGATAATGATCTAAAGGCAATCTTAGAGTTTTTGTGTAGTGAAGCAACAAAACTCTCTAATTGCGGAACGTATTATGCACGCCAGCTTTACTTTAAAACGGGTAAAATCCCTAGCAAATTTGATTTAAACAATGAACTCTCTAACAATATTCATTTTGCCGCAATGTACTCTCAAGCGGCACAACAATGCTTAATGAGTGTAGCCGAATCATTCAAATCATTTGTGGGACTACTCAAAGGGATAAAAAATGGAACCGTAACGCAAAAACCAAAGCTTCCGGGATATCGAGATGGCGGATTCAGCTTAGTAACCTATCCGGCTCAAGCCATAAAAATTAAGCCACAAGGCTTACGTTTCCCGTTGGGTAGTAAGGTTAAAACTTGGTTTGGAATAGCCGAATTTTACTTACCGATGCCCTCGAATCTTGAGCATAAACAAATTAGAGAGTATCGAATTCTCCCTAGAAATAGTGAATTCTATTTGGAGCTTGTTTACAAACTCTCGACCATTCAATCTGATGTAGATTTTAACAAAGTCATTGGTATAGACCCAGGACTGAATAACTGGTTAACCTGTGTAAGCAATGTTGGTACATCAATGATAGTTGATGGCTTGCACCTCAAAAGTTTGAACCAGTGGTATAACAAACGAGTGTCTGTTCTTAAAGAGAATCAACCACAAGGTTTTTGGTCTAAACAGTTAGCTCTCATCACCGAAAAACGCAACAGGCAAGTTAGGGATGCAGTAAATAAAGCGGCTCGACTGATATTAAATCACTGCATTGAGAACAAGATAGGAACAATTGTTTTTGGATGGAACGAAGGTCAGCGCCAAAATATTAATCTTGGCAGTAAGACTAATCAAAAGTTTGTTCAGATTCCTACTGCTAGGTTGAAAGATAGAATCGCTCAACTCTGCCTTCAGTATGGATTAAGGTTTGAGGAAACTGAAGAGAGTTACACAAGTATTGCGAGTTTTCTGGACTCTGATTTGCTACCTACATTCGGCGCAAAACCTGAAGGGTGGCAAGAGTCTGGTAAGCGAGTTAAACGTGGTTTGTACCGTTCGGCAAATGGTACAAGAATAAATGCTGATGCTAATGGGGCATCTAACATTCTAAGAAAAGTAGCGGTGAAGCTTGGGCTAGACCTGAGTGGAATCAGTAGGGGTGCATTGATAGCACCTTTGAGAATCCGTTTCTGGATTGCTTAAGAATCCCCATCCGCCTACGCGGTGGGGAGTATCAATACACTCTCTATATAATTGAGCAATTTATTCTAATTTACGGGTAATTCATGAATTACCCATACGGTGTTTTCGAAAAATTATACCCAATTTTCTAACGAAAATTCGAACCTGTCGAAGTCAGAACAGGTCTTGAGACCCAGTTTTTCGGTAAATTCGTGAACCTGTTGTTCCAGGAATTGTGTAAAATATTCTCCTGACCAGATATTAAAACCCCTTATACAAATGAAGGGTTTTAGAATGCCCCGAAAACTTTCAGTTACCCTGAAGATAAAAGGGTTATATCTCTTGCCAAAGTACTAAGCACATCTGAGTATTGCTTTATTTTCTTTTGTTTGCCTGTTTTTGGGGCAAAACAAAGGGTGAGGGCAATATTTATTAACACGGCAAAAAAGTTAGAAAATTATGCACGGATTGCTAAGACGTGCCTGGACGCAGAGGGTTCAATGCGCCGTCGCCCCCCTGTGAAGCGTCAAGAAATAGCTGATTAAATAGAATTTTAACCGATTTAATCATATATTTTGTAGCAGATACTTGTGGAAAAGCAAATGCTAGGTGTAAATGTTGTTATGAAAGTTGGCGATCGCGTCCGCGTTAAAGATTCGGTAGTAGTGTATCATCATCCTGAACACCGGAATCAGGCTTTTGACATCAAAGGCATAGAAGGCGAAGTAGTCAATATTGCCACCCAATGGCGAGACAGACCCGTAAGCGCTAATTTGCCGATTGTAGTCCAGTTTAGTAAAAAGTTTAAAGCCCATTTACGTGAAAATGAGTTAGAAATCATCTAAATCACTTATCGCCGGCGAAACCACTGAAAAATATTCAGTTCGCCGCGCATTCTTTTTAGCTCTTGGCGGTTCTGTTCTGCTGTTGTGTAATACCATTCACAATAACGCTGGAACTCTGACCTTGACCGAACTTCATGGTAGAACTGGTGGGTTGTTTGGTAAGCAGCAAAAGCTTCCTCAACTTGGGGTTGAGGGGATGGAATAATATAAGGTAAGTTTTTAGACATAAAATTAATAAACTTAGGAGTTAAAAGTTAGGAGTTTAAAATTAGGGATTACTATATTTCATAATTAATAACTCATAATTCACAACTAATAACTTTGTTAAAGCCAACCGCGTAAGCGATAAACTAAAGAACCAATGTACTCTTTTAAAGCGCTGGTAAATTGGTGCAAGTTGTCGGTATCAGGTAATAAATTTAGTATAGCGGCTTTGGGAGTGGCACCAAGTTCTTGCAGTTCACCCTGACTAACTAAAAAGTCAGTGGGTGCGGGAATAACATTAATTCCTTGACGCTGAAAAATGTTAAGCGATCGCGGCATGTGCATTGCCGAAGTAATTAATAATACCTGTTTTATATTACGAGATTCTAAAATTTTTCGGACATTTACAGCATTTTGATAAGTATTGAGAGATTCAGGTTCCTGAACAATCGCCTCAGATGGAATACCAATAGATGTCAGTATTGTTGCCATATCTGCCGACTCTGGTGAACCGCTACCACGCCAATCAATGCGTCCACCGCTAAGAATGATTATAGGTGCTTTTTTTTGGCGATATAGTTGTGCGGCATAAATCACGCGATCGCCTGATTCACTTAAATCAACGCTAGGTCTTGGGGGAAAAGCTGATTTAGTTGCGCCACCCAAAACCACAATCGCTTCTGCAACTGGGATTTGGGCGAGTGGCAAATTTTGCCATTCTAGCGATCGCACTAATGATTTAGCAATCCAAGCATTACTACAAAATAGTAACAAAATTAGGGAAAAAGCAATTGCGATCGCCGCAGTGCGCGGTCGTTTCCACAAGGTGACTAATGCTATCACCAAACTTACACAGGCCAATCCTAGTGGATAAAAAAATAGTGGCAGTAATTTGGAAAGATATAAAAACATAGTGGGGAATGGGGAATGGGGAATGGGGAGTGTGGGGAGTGTGGGGAGTGTGGGGGGTAAGACTTCTTCCCCGTCCTCCCACACCTCCCACACCCTGCCCTGACGTTAGCGTAGCGGGGCGTAGCCCGGTTTCAGCTTTTCTTAGTGCCATTCGACTAATACCCAATTCCCAAATTTATTACCTTTCCCAAAACTTGAAATTGATACTACTTCCAGGAGCGCGACGGTAACGGCGGGTGTTTCTTCTTGTTTGCCGTTTGTTGATTCTGTCGTTTGTTGGTTCAACTTCGCCCTCTTCTAATTCTTCGACTTGCAACTGAGTTCTAGTTTCTTCCTTACTTCCCCACCAAGCAGTAATCCAGCCTCCAGCTAAAGCGCCTATTCCACCTAGCAAGATACTCGTGGGTGCTGGATACCCCAAATACACAAAGCCAAGCATGAAAAATAACCAGTATTTTAGTCCTGTATCAACACCATCAGAGGAGGCTACATTTGGTGCCTGGGGGCTATTATCGGTTACATTCGTGATCCAACTGAGGATGAAACCGCCCATGATTCCTAAGAAGATGCTTAGGGCTGGTGCGGAGCCGGTCATTATTAATATGAATGTTAAAAATGCCCCAAATAACAACTGAGAAAAGAAGCTGGGAGAAATACTCAAAAAGTCGTTCTTTTTGTCTGCCATATAGTAAAAAAAGACTATCAACTAGATACCAATTCGTAGTTCGTAATTTTCGATTCAATTACGAATTACGTTAGCATAGCGCTAGCAAGTCCGCGACCTCTATGAGGAAGCAAGCTACGCATAGCCTCTGTCTGCGACACGCTGCGCGAACTTAAGTAGGTCGGCGAAATTAAAGCTAACTGGTTAAAGCTGTCATTTGTCCCTTGTCATTGTTTATTAGTAAGGGTTTTAAGCCTATTTACCTTTCGTAACATACTTAGTTTTTTTCACGCCAACTTACTTAGAGAGCATCATTACGAATTACGAATTACGAATTCTTTTAATTGTGCCTCTTGTGATTGAGTTGTATCCAAAATCTTTACGTAGACTTGTTCTTCTTCAGTGAAAGGTTCAGCTTGTTTGATTTGTGAGGCTAATAAATCGGCGGTAGCATCAGCAATATCACCAGTGCGGTTGTTCAGACGCTCTTTGAGAACTTCTAGCGGTGCTGTGCATTGGATAATCTGAAGGGGAATTTTGTACTTTGTAGCTTGAGCGATCGCTTCTTGCCGCAAATGCTGTTTATCATACTTGGCATCCAAAATCACCGAAAAACCTTGTTTAGCCAGGATAATCCCCAATTCCAGCAGCCTTGTGTAGGTTTTCTCAGTCATCTCAGGTGTATACAAATCATCGCCACCTTTTTCCCACAGGGGAATTTTGCCTAAATGTTTCCGCACCGCATCAGAACGCAGATGAATAGCTCCCTGTTGACGAGCTAAATGCCTTGCTGTAGTACTTTTACCAGAACCCGACAACCCCGACATCAAAATTAGCTCTCCAGCCTTTGGTCTAGTGTACTCCCAAGCCTGTTTATAATACTCACTGGCGGTTTTTGTCGCCTCTTCCTTTAGCGTCGCGGGTACACCTGGATCATCTAGCAAAAATGATGTCACCTTAGCCCTAACATAAGGCTGACGACTTAAATATAAAGGCAGTACCTGTAAACCTTCCCAATCTCCAGTTTGCTCTATGTAGGCATTCAAAAACGCATTACCTAAGTCTTTGCGTTGCCGCGCTTCCAAATCCATCACCGTGAACGCCACATCATACATCACATCGACAAAGCGAAACGGCTCGTTAAACTCAATACAATCAAACAGTAAAATTTTGTCGTTCCACAGGGCAATATTTCTCAGGTGTAAATCCCCGTGACACTCACGAATATAATTGTTGTGAATTCTGCTAGCAAATAATTCTGAACGTTCGGCAAAAAACTTATCTGTATATTGCTTTGTTTCTGTAAATTGTTTCTGAGTCTGGGGGCCACCAATATAATTCTCAGTTTGCTGATAATTCTCATCAAAGGCAGCCCGAACTTTTGGCACTTCACCAAAACTGCGAATGTAATCATTCGTCTGTGCTTCGGCATGATATTGAGCTACTACCCGTCCCAACTCATGTAAGCGTGTCTCATCTAACTTACCCTGGTCAAAAAGCGAACTCAATAGCGACTCTTGAGGAAACTGCCGCATTTTCAGCACATATTCTACAGCCTCAGCAGTTCCTCCTAACTGGTATTGCTTCCCTACCAGAGTTATAGGCAAAACTTCTAAATATAGTTCACCAGCACCCCTCTGATTTAACCGCAACTCTTCCTGACAAAAATACTGCCGCTTCTGTAAAGTGGAAAAATCCAAAAAGCCAAAATTCATCGGTTTTTTCAACTTATAGGCATAATCCCCAGTCAGCAGCACATAAGAAATGTGAGTTTGAATTAGTTGAATAGGTTCTGTTACTGGATGGGGATAAAATCCCGGTTGCAACATTTGCTGAATTAAGACCGGAAGAGTCGCTTCTGTCATCTCTGTCCTCTGCGCTCTCTGCGCCTCTGCGGTTCAAATACAAAAAAACCAGGAGTTTTCCTCCTGGTTTCATCAAAAATTATTACACAGTTTACTTAGCTTAAGAAGCAGCTTCAGTTTCAGTTTCTGTGCCAGCATCTTCAGCGCTAATTTGTGGTGGCAAAACGCTCACAACAAGTCGTTCCAATTCAGCTAGAGGTGTTACACCTTCAGGAAAAGGTATATCACTAATACTTAAACTGTCTCCAATTTGCAGGTTAGTGACATCGATTTCAATTACATCTGGGATGTTTTCTGGCGCACAACTTACTTGCAATTCGGTGATTACGGTGTCTAACACACCACCCTCTTGTTTAACACCAACAGCAGTTCCCACAAAACGCAGCCGTACTTCTACAGTCGTGTCACCGTGACCAGCAACCGCGAAAAAGCTGAGGTGGTAGGGTGTACCTTTTGCTGGATGGATCTGAAGTTCCCGGAGTAGGGCTTTGCCGCGCCAGGGTGCATCAGCAATGTTTAATTCAATTAAAGTATTGTTGACTGAAACTCTTCTGAGCAAACGTTCAACAGTTTTAGCCTCAATGGTCAAAGAAATGGACTCTGTACCCTTATGACCATACAAATTGGCAGGTATCAATCCAGAACGGCGCAAAGCTCTTGGCTTGCTGCCTTCTGGACGTTTTAGAGATTCGACTGTAATAGTCATAGAAGTTGTCCTTTGTCAGTTGTCATTTGTCAGTTGTCATTTGTCATTTGTCAGTTGTCATTTGCTAATGACCAATGACTAATGACCAATGACTAATTTACGCACTTAGTAAGGTAGCAGGTGTGCCGTCAGCCTGCAATAAAGCGCGTTTGGGCCCGTGGATGGGGTCTTCTACGATTATTGTTTGATCGCGGCTTGCTCCTAGTGAGACGATCGCGATCGGGACTTCCATTAATTCAGCGAGGAATTTTAGATAGTCCAGTGCTTGCTGTGGCAAGTCTTCCAGGGTGCGGCATTCGGTTGTTGACACTTTCCACCCTGGTAAGGTTTTGTAGATGGGGCGACATCTCGCAAATTGACGAGAACTGGTGGGGAAGTGTTCGCTACGTTGACCATCTATGTTGTATGCGACACAAACTTGAATTTCCTCTAATTCATCGAGGACATCCAGTTTGGTCAGCGCCATGCAATCCATGCCGTTAATCCGCACGGCATAGCGACCAATGACCGCATCAAACCAGCCACAGCGCCGTTTGCGTCCAGTGGTTGTGCCAAATTCGGCACCGCGATCGCACAACAATTCTCCCAACTCTCCATCCAATTCCGTGGGAAATGGCCCCTCTCCCACCCGCGTTGTGTAGGCTTTCGACACGCCAATCACCCGGTCAATCATTGTCGGCCCTACCCCTGTACCAACGCAAGCCCCCCCAGCAACGGGATTAGAGGAGGTGACATAAGGATAAGTCCCATGATCTAAGTCAAGGAGCGTACCTTGTGCGCCTTCAAACAAAATATTCCGCCGTCGCTGAATCGCATCGTATATTTTTAACGATGTATCAATAACGTAAGGACGCAAGCGTTCCGCATATCCCAAATACTCTTCAATCACCTCTTGTGCATTTAGAGGCGGCAAGTTGTAAAGCTTTTCTAAAATGACGTTTTTATAATTAATCGTCCACTCCAACTGCTCACGTAGCTCATCCGGGTTCATCAAGTCTAAAACCCGAATGCCTGTACGTTCAGATTTATCAGCATAAGTCGGCCCAATGCCCCGACCTGTTGTGCCGATCTTATGGCTTCCCCGTCGTTCTTCAGATGCCTGGTCAATCAACCGATGATAAGGCATCGTTACGTGGGCTGTCTCAGATATCAGCAGGTGGTCAGTGGAAATATTTAGTTCTTTTAGTTGGTCGAGTTCTGCGATCAAAATCTGTGGATCGATTACTGTTCCACAGCCGATAATACAATCGGTATTTGGATACAAAATACCAGAGGGAATCAAGTGTAGTTTAAAGGTCTGACCTTTAACTACAATCGTGTGTCCAGCATTGACACCCCCTTGGTAACGCACCACAACATCTGCGGAACGACTGAGTAAGTCAGTTATTTTACCTTTTCCTTCATCGCCCCATTGGGCACCTATGACAATGACGTTAGCCAAGAGCTTATATTAAGAAGTAAAGTTTCCACAAACTATAATTATTAACATATTATGTAGATCGTGTCAATCATAAAAATCTTATTGGGTATTTAGGAGTGGGTTTTAGATTTTTGATTATAAAGACTCACCATTCTACTCTCGCAAAAAGGGCAACGACGGGAATTGCACCCATATCTCCTGGTATACTCCAAGGAATTCTACTCTTTGAACTACGTTGCTGGGGCAGCGAACCGAATCGAACGGCTGTCTTTCGCCCTGAATAGGCGGACGCTTTACCATTAAGCTACACTGCCATAAATTACCAGTCTATTTCTGTATAGTCTTTAAATAATTTAGCAAAAGGTGTTTTACCTTGGTTAATTCCTAGATAAATTGGGTCACAAATGCGTGCAGCCGCATCATTGATATCAAAGGGAGGATAAATGCCACGTTCTTGCATGGATTTTGCTTGATGATAGGGGTGTTGGAAGCTAATCCATCCAGGGTCTACTGCATTCATAAAAATACGATGTTTGGCGTATTCTTTGGCACAGGTACGGGTCATTTGATTGAGAGCAGCCTTGGCCATATTAGTGTGGGGATGTCGCCAGGGTTTGTCAACATCGTTAAATCGTCCTTCCACTGAAGAAACATTAATGATGTATTTATTAGTTTCTTTGGAGTTGCTCATTAATTGTTTGAGTCTACTGTTAATGACAAATGGAGCGATCGCATTAATTATATGCACTTCCAATAATTCTAAAATACTGACTTCATCATCCTTCATCAGCCAGCTATTAAAGGGACGCAAGTCAAGTTGTTGCTGATCATCGGTATACCCTTCTAGAGGGAAAAAAGCCGAATTATCGCCGATGTCTTCGGGAATCAAAGGAATTTGGGACAGTAAAGCAGAATTTTTGGTAAATGTGGCTTGTTTTTCTTCTGTACTAGCTAATAGTGCAGAATTCTCAGTGTTCACTGCATGATTATGGTCTACTAACACCTGTATTTCTGGCGGTAGTTCCCCGAAAGACAGTGATTCAAACTCAATTAAATGATGATAAAACGCTGGCGGATGACGGACTGTTTGTGCCGCATTATTGATAATAATGTCGAGTCGCTGGTAAAACTTACAAATGTGTTGGGTAAATTGCTCAACACTCTGGAGATGGCGCAAATCGAGTCCGTAAATTTGCAACCGATGTTGCCATTCTAGAAAATCTGGCTCTGCTGCGTACCTTTTTGCCGCGTCATGGGGAAAACGGCTTGTTACAATCACAGTCGCACCATCTCGTAACAGTCTCAACGCTACCCCATGACCAATCTTTACCCTGGCTCCTGTGACAATGGCAATCATACCCCGTAAATCAGCACTTTGCTGACGCTTGCTGAAGTTAAGATTTCCACATTCAACACAAAGTCCAGTGTAAAAGCTATGACCCTGTAAAAAAGTTGTCTTGCAGACAATGCAACGTGGTAGTTTGGTCATTAGCCATTTTTGGTATTATTGATTACTCTGTGTTAATAGAAAACTTACAGCAGTTTTCTTTTGTATGAGGTACAAAGTTACTGGTTTTGAGGCAGGAGGCAGCAGGCAGAAGAATAATTTGATTTGTGAATCCTTGGTTCTATACCTCATTTAGCTACAAACTGCTGTATCTTAATTAAATTGCATTGCCCAAATTACTGTAAAAATGAATTTATATTAAAAATTAGCGGATTTATTTGTGACTATTATGTATAAATCATCATCCCCAAAAATCCAGATATTTACAACTATAACAGATTGTAATTTGTTACCAGTGTTCTCAAAATCCTTAAAATATTCTCAGTATTTGTTTTTAATCTTTAATCTTATTTAATCTTAACTGATGGAGGGCATCTGCGGCAGAAAGGGCGAACGCATGGTCAAAAAATGGTATAGAGTTCAAAAGCTAAAAGCAATATTCGTTTTAGCATTGGCAGTTGTATTTACCAATGCTGTAGTCTCTTATAACAACACTGTTAAGCTGATTCACAACCAGCAATGGGTGACATCCTCATATAAATTGATTACTCAAGTTGAAAGTATCCAATCTCTACTCAAAGATACTGAAACTGCACAACGTAATTATCTAATTACAGCAGATGCAGACGATCTAAAAACTTATCTTGCAGCTTCTCAACAAACTAATCGCCATATTCAGATTCTTAGTAAATTAACTGCCGACAACCATCAAAAGCAGCAGTGGATTTCTTTGTTGGAGCCCAAAATTACCAGTAGACTCGAAATTCTGCAACAAGAGATTTATCTCAGACAAAACCAGGGATTTGAAGCAGTTCGGCAGCGAATATTATCTGATAAAGATAACCAAAGCAGCAAAGAAATTCAACAGCTGATTTACGACTCTTTAGAGGTAGAGCAAAAATTATTACAGCAGGGAATGCAGCAGTCGCAAGCAAGTTCCCAAAAGGCGATAGTCACATTTTTTATCGCTGCGATTGTGGATTTGGTGCTGGTGGCGCTGCTGTATGATTTGTTATGGCGTTATATCAGGCAACTTCAGCAGACGGAACTAGCTCTACGCCAAAGCGAAAACCGTTTACGAGCCGTGATAGATGCAGAACCAGAATGTATTAAGTTGATTGCTAGGGATGGCACCCTTTTAGAAATTAATGCCGAAGGATTGGCAATGATGGAAGTAGAAAGTCCTGATGTATTGATTGGTAAACCAATTGATGCCGTAATTGTGCCAGAGTATAGAGCAGCTTTTACCGATTTGCATAAAAGTATCTGCCAAGGTAACAAGGGGACTTTGGAGTTTGAAATTATCGGATTTAAAGGTACTCGTCGCTACATGGAAACTTATGCTGTACCACTGCGTAACGAATCTGATGGTACATTCATTCATTTGGCACTGATGCGAGACATAACCCAGCAAAAACAGGCCCAACAGAAAATCCGTGAACAAGGATTGCTGCTGGATGTATCAACTGAGGGGATTTTGGTACGAAATATCCACAACCAAATATTGTTTTGGAATCAAGGTGCTGAACGTCTTTACGGCTGGAAGGCTGAGGAAGTTGTGGGTAAGAATGTTTTACAACTTTTGTATAAAGATATTTCACTACAGCTAGAAGATGCTTACTTGAAGGTGATGAATACAGGTGAGTGGCGCGGTGAGTTGCATCAACTGACAAAGGAAGGTAAAGTAATTATCGTTGAAAGTCGGTGGATACTGATCCGAGATGATCATGGACAAACTAAGTCCATTTTGAGTGTGAACACCGAGATTACGCAGCAAAAACAACTGGAAGCTCAACTTCTGCGATCGCAACGTTTGGAGAGTATAGGTACTTTAGCTGGCGGTATTGTCCACGATCTCAACAATATACTATCCCCAATTTTAATGTCAGTTCAACTGTTGCAGAAGAAATTGCCCGATTTGCAGAGTCAGCAAATACTGCAAACTTTAGAAAATAATGTGAAACGCGGCGCTAATTTGCTCAAGCAAGTATTGTCTTTTGCACGGGGTATTGAAAGCAAACTGACAATTGTGCAAATTCAGCCTTTGATGGCAGAAATTGAGCAAATTATCGCTCAAACATTCCCCAAATCGATTACCTGTCAGGCAGATATCCCTAAAAACCTGTGGTACGTTCGTGGGGATATAACTCAAATACATCAGGTGCTGATAAATTTAGTAGTTAATGCCCGCGATGCCATGCCCAATGGCGGTATATTAAGGATTGCAGCAGAAAATCTGGTGATTGGTGAACATTCTGCCCAGATAAATATTAATGCTAAAGTTGGTTCTTATGTTGCGATCGTGGTGACAGATACTGGAATGGGGATGTCGTCGGAAGTACAGCAACGGATTTTTGAACCGTTTTTTACCACCAAAGAGATAGGCAAGGGTACAGGTTTAGGACTTTCTACGGCATTGGGTATCATTAAGAATCACGGTGGTTTTGTCAATGTTTACAGTCAGATAGGTAGAGGAACTCAATTTACAGTGTACTTGCCTGCCTCAACATTTAGAGACACATCTTTGCTATCTCCAGAACTGGAATCAGTTACAGGAGATGGCTAACTGATTCATATCTAATTCAAGTTAATCACTTATTTTTCAGCTTAAAGTATTTCAACTAAATTAACTTTTTTGAGCTAACCGCAAGTGAGTTTAAATGTGAGGAAAATCAAACTACTGGCTTTGATATTAATTAGTTTGGCAATGGTGTTGTGGTTTAATTTACATTCATCAACACGGTCAATATCAACTGTTGCATCTTCACCACCAAAAAGTATCCGCTATTTCGAGCGCACTTTGCCCCAAGGCATTGCTCACATTTTGTTGATTCCAGCTAATAGCAAATTTTTGGTAACTCCTGCAATATCACAAAAGGTAGCCACAGTAGAAGAATTTGCCCAAAAGCATCAAGCCGTAGCTATCTTGAACGCAGGCTTTTTTGACCCAGCCAACCAAAAAACTACATCTTATGTAGTCATACAAGGAAAGGTGGTGGCTGACCCCAAGGAAAACGATCGCCTGGTGAACAATCCCAACTTAAAATCTTACCTAAGTCAAATTTTCAATCGCACAGAATTTCGCCGTTACTCATGTGGACAGAATATTCGCTATGATATTGCGCTGCACAGTGTGTCACAGCCAGCCAGTTGTCAGTTAGTGGATGCCATAGGCGCAGGGCCAAGCCTATTACCAGAAATCACTTTAGAAAAAGAAGGTTTTGTAGATAATGCCAATAAACGAGATGCACTTGGCAGCAACCAACCCAACGCCAGAACTGCCGTTGGTATTACTCGTGATGGCAGCGTTGTTTTAGTTATGGTGGCTCAAAAACCCTCTGTTCCTGCTAGTGGGATATCCTTACAAGCACTAGCTAATTTTATGAAAACTCTTGGTGCTGATAAAGCGATGAATCTGGATGGAGGGAGTTCGTCTTCGCTTTATTACAATGGCAAAACCTTTTACGGGAAGGTTGATTTGGAAGGAAATTCTATCAAGCGTCCCGTGAAGTCAGTTTTGCTGGTTCAGAAAGACTAGTGGTCTGTCCCATTAATTTTGAGGGATAAGAGAGCGAACCGCAAAGGACGCAAAGAGCGCGAAGGAAGAGGTAAAGAAGAAATAATTGAAAAGCTGATTAACTTATTCAGCATTAATGGGACAGACCACTAGTTTAGAACATTAGGTAAGGGAATTCTTTACTTTCATGTTACCGCCGACTGCGAAAACCCTGTTTTCCATTAATTTGGTCAAAGAGAACATCGTATTTGTCAAAAAAGGCGATGCCAGTATTTACAAATATAGGCAGTTCTGATTGTGGTGAGATACTCAGATTCCAGCGATTAAACCCGTCGCGGGTTCCTGGTTTCAAACTATAATCAAAAATGCCATTAATTCCGACTTTCACAGCATTTGCAGAACCTAATACTCCTGCTTTGAGTTTACCTGCTGTAGAAGCTGACTTGAATTCAGTCAAACCATTAATAGTTCCACTATCAGCGATCATTGTGGCATTACAAGAATTTTTAGCAGAACTCCCAGCAATAGTTAAACAAACTTTGCCCAGTTGAGAGTCCCATCTGTTACCGGGTACACCATTAATTTCGGGTTGTTGACTCCAAGGAGCCATTTTGAAACCTGCTTGATTTTCAGGAGTTAAACCAAGAATTAGGCTGCCATTATTGTTATTACCACCATTTCCCGTAACAATAAATCCGTTACTCAAATTGCCTGGTAATTTTCTCAACGGGTTATAGGGAAGTGATTTTTCAAAATAGTTGACACCGACAATACCAGCAAATGGCACACCAATATTTGCTGAACATTTAGGTTTTTGGGCAGTACATTGGCGACTAGTAACAATCTGTACCGGAACGGGTTCTGTGGCAGGAAGCAAACCAAATCGGACATTAGTATAAACTAATTCTCCCTCCAGAATAGTGCCATCATTTAATACTTCCTTGATATTTTGTCCCGTTCTGCGGATAGGAGCATTACCTAAAAACTCTTTGGGAACCCTTATACCTGCTGACCCTGTATCTAATAAAATACGTCTTGGCTGACCATTTGCGATCGCCATTTCCAAAAAATAGCCGCGAACACGTTGACCAAGGGAAGGTTTTGGATATAAAGGTAAGCTTATAGTGTTCAAAGTTGTCTTGCCGGCTATATTTTGAGAAATGTCGCGTAACGCTGAATTGGGAAAAAGAGCCGCAAATGCCGACTGTCGTTGCGCTGCTGGTTCAGGCGCGATATCCCAAAGGCTCTCGTAGTAGAAAAAGCCGATACCTAAACCGCGTTGTTGCGCTGCTTCTACTTGGGGTTGGATTTGTGATAGAGAAACTGGGCGATTTCGTAACCCCGCTAAAATACCAATACCAGTTGGGATTATTTTTTGGGTTTCTAAAATTTCTGGGCGGGTAATTTGACTGATAAAACTTTCCAAATCATTACGGTATACCTGCATGACTAACTCATCGACGATACCCAACCGTACCCAGTTGAGCCAGTCTTGCAGTTGCACTTTATAGGCGTATTCCGAATCAACAGGAGAAACTGAGAAGATAGCGTTTGGTTTTTGAGCTTTCACGGTTTGGTAGAGGTTTACCATGAATGCACTGATTTTATCTGCCCGCCATCTTTTCCATGCTTGGGCTTGAGGATTAGGTGGAGGAGGATTCCCAGTTTCTTGAGTATATAGACTAATTGTGTATTTATCGTAACCAAAATCTACTGGTAAACTCGTATGGTCATCAAATTGAACGCCATCAGCGTCATATTTAGTGATAACTTCCATGACGAGTTCGGTGATAAACTTTTGTACTTCGGGGTGAAAGGGATTCAACCACGCTACTTCACCCGCAGCACTAATTGAAGTTTGAGTACCATCCTGCTTTTGTGTCAGCCAATCTGGATGCTGGGATGCAAGTTCTGAAGTTAAGGGAACCATGAAACCAAATTCAAACCAAGGTATTGCTAGTAGTCCTTCTCTGCGGGCTTGGCTGATAATGTCTGCAATTACATCTTGTCCATCTGTTCCCTTGAAGAAGAAGGGAATACCCATTTTTTGCATGATGGCACTGGGGTAATGTGTATAGCCATCGTTCCACACCACTGGATAAATAGTATTAAAGTTTAATTCTCTTAGTTGTCTCATGGCTGCTTGCACCTTGGAGCGATTTCTGAAAACGCTAAAATCGTTACCACTGAGCCACACCCCCCGAATTTCTTGACGAGGTTGAGGAGGCAGTTGGGCAATAGCAGGGACAAAGCTGTTGAATAGGAATACAGCAACGAATGATATCAAAAATAATAATGGCAGCAGACGCTTCCTTAAAAGCCACCAACCTTGATGAATGAAAGGCGATGTCTGGCGACTAGCCGCAACTCCATCAGGTGCTTTACGTAACTTGCTGCGCCATAAAAGTAAGCATCTACGCACGGGATTTAATAGTAAGTTGGTTAGAGTCGCATTAATTTTTATGCTTTTTTCCCAAAACTGAGTTGTCATTACTTCTGGCTGGTTACTAATTGCTTAAATTTCATTCCATATAAACGTTAAATTGCTACACCAGGAAAACTGATACAGTAATTTAGCTGCAAGACGCTTGACGCAGTTATAGAGTTAGTAGTGCCAAATAGAATGGTTGTGCCGAAAATTCAAAGCTGATTTTTGGGGATAAACCTTCTCTAACTCCTCTTTCAGATGGTTCAGGGTGATAACCGTGGTCTTTTAACCTGGGAATACCAAAGGCCGAGATGAGAACTCGGAATGTTGCATGAGAGTCTATAACTTGTGTGTACACATTAGACCTCTTGCAAGAAAAAGTAATGTGGATATATTTTCTATACACAGTCATACTACTTTGAAAAAGTTTGCTACAAGTAGTGTTATTTATGATTGTCATAATTAAAACAATTGACTCTCAACTATCAATGGTGAACTCTACCCTCGTCGTCACACTCTATATCAACCCTATGACAGGGAATGATACCAATACTGGTTCACGGTTGAGTCCGTTTAAAAGCCTCACCCGTGCCTTAAAAATAACCAAAATCCCGACGATAATTCATCTTGAGCCGGGGACTTACAGCACTGCTAATGGTGAGGTGTTCCCACTGATTATCCCTGGAGAGACAACAGTGATCGGCAACGAAGTAAATAAAGGTGCAGGGATTGTAATTTCCGGGAGTGGCGAGTATGAAAGTCCCAGCTTTGGGATACAAAATATTACGCTGCTCTTGCTAGATGATGCCAGTTTTTTAGGTGTAACTGTCACTAATCCCTCAGCAAAAGGTACTGCTATTTGGATTGAATCGGCTGCACCTACTTTAGCGAATAATACTTTGGGGGACTGTGGGCGGGAAGGTGTGTTTGTCACTGGTACTGCCAAACCCGAAATTTTAGACAACATATTTGTGCAAAATACTGCTAGCGGGTTGGTGATAGCAGGTCATAGCCAGGGAAAAGTACTGCGGAATTTATTTGAAAGAAACCCTTTAGGTATAGCAATTAGTGACTTTGCTACTCCGACGATCGCAAATAACAAATTATCAGAAAATCGTACCGCGATCGCACTTTCTCGCAACGCCCAACCCGTGCTGCGTCAAAATCTCATTACTAAAAATACCCAAGGTGGTCTATTAGTCAATGGCAATGCAATTCCTGACTTAGGCAATACCCAAGATTCTGCTGATAATATTTTTAGTGATAATAGTGAATTTGATTTGTATAATGCTACTAAACAAAAGCTAATTTCCGTAGGTAATCATTTGAATCCTTCTCTAGTCAAGGGCTTGGTAGAATTGATCCCAGCGAATTTAGTAGCGGTTAGCACTAATTTATCTGAGGCTCCGGCACAATCCCCATCTCAAAAACTCCCCGCGTCTGTTCAATTAGATGCACATTGGGCAGAACCATTTATCCAAGCATTAATAAGCATGGATTTAACTTATAGTTTTGCCGATGGTAGCTACCAGCCAGATAAACCCATGACTCGCGCCCAGTATGCCTCTCTGGTAGCGATCGCCTTTAACCCATTTCCCAAAATCTCAGCACCCGATTTTACGGATGTCCCCAAGGATTTTTGGGCTTATAGCGCTATCCAAGTGGCGGCTAGCGGTGGCTTTGTTGGCGGATTTAGCGATCGCACTTTTCGCCCCAATCAACACGTTCAACGCCTACAGGTGATTGTCTCCCTAGTAAACGGACTGGGACTAGCAGCTGTTGATAGCGATATTTTAGAAGTATATAGCGATCGGCATACCATCCCCGACTACGCCCGAAGAGCCGTAGCCACTGCTACACAACAAAAAATCATCGTTAATTACCCAGATCCCCAACTACTTGCACCTTTACGTCTGGCAACACGCGCCGAAGTTGCAGCAATGGTTTATCAAGCATTAGTTGCCATTGGGCGAACATCTGCGATTAAATCATTCTATGTAGGGTTGCATTCCAGAAGTTGACAAGTAAAATAGGAAACACTGCTTATCGGCTTTGTACTCTTGGAAAAAAACCATGTAGTTAAAAGCACGCTAGGCTAATATGCGATGGGTGAAGAATCTTAAGACCTATTGCCGAAAGCTAATAGCCCCATGTTAACAACACTTCCAGATACTTCTGCCAACTTGGCGATCGCTTTATTAATTAATTATAGTTTTGATCTCAGTGGCTATAGTGCCAATGAGCTAGTAGAGCGTTGGCAAACGCAATACCCTCTGAATTGGCTACACCTGGCAGTAATTGAGGCACTATATCAAGGCCGTTATAAAGCAGTTTCAGTGCAGCAAATTTTAGTATTTTGGCAGCGCCGGGATCAGGCTACATATCATTTCAATATGGAATTTGAACGGATGATTTGTAGCAAATTTCCCCAGAGTTTAACCTCATCGCCTGCTCCAAGCCTGCCGTTAGCCAAGAAAAACCCCATTGTAGAGAGAGTCACGAGTCCTCAATTACCACCTGCGAAGATTCATAACGGCTATCAAAAAAGCAATACTGCAACTCTACAACTGAAAAGTTACGAACAAAAGACATCTTTAGATGAAGAAGTCAAGGAGGAAGCTAGGGACAATAAAACTGTTCTCAAATCTCCCCTTTCTGGGAAATTTGCTTCTTCGGCAACACTTCAGCTATCGTCTGCTGTTAGCCAAAGGCAAACCTTACAAGAAAGTTCACCGCCTCGCCCATTACCAAGCCATTCCCAACGGCAGTCAAAACTGCTGCCGCCTGCTGCTATTCATGCCCCGATTGGGCAATTTACCCCAGAAAAAAGCGATCGCTCTGATTCTTTTACATCTAAACTCAAAGCGATGTCTAGCGAACAAAATCCGCCAGATGGGGGAGCAGGAGAGTATGGGGAGCAGGGGAAGCATTAATGACAAACAACAAATGACAAATGACAAATAACTTTTTATTCTGCAACTAACTGCTTAAAGCGCTCATCATCGGCAATATCATCAAAATCTAGGTCAGTTGCTGCGTCTTCTTTATACCTGGGATCAAGTTCAATTGCCTGTTTCAGAGTTACCAGAGATAGTTCAACTTGTCTTTGCAGTGCGTAACAGGCTGCTTTGTTGTAATAGGCACTGGCATAATCTGGCTTAATTTCTAAAGTTTTGTTAAAACTAGCGATCGCTTCATCATCGCGTCCCAATCTTACCAAGGTATAACCGCGTTTATCCCAGATTTTGGGAGAATTAGGTTGGAATTCCAGCGCTTTATCAAAAGACACTATTGCTTCTTCATATTTTTCCAATGCTACGAGAGAAAGACCGCAATTTAACCAAGCGACTGCATCATCAGGCTTGATTTGTGTAGCTTTCTCGAATGAAGCAAAGGCTTGCTGATGCTGTTGTAGTTTCCCAAAAGCAACGCCGCGATCGCACCAAGCTTGATGATAATCTGGTTGAATCTGAATAGCTCGATCGTAGGATGCGATCGCATCTTTGTAGCGTTTCAACCTTCCGAGAGTTAGGCCTCGTTTTAACCAAGCCACAGGTTCATCAGGTTGAATTTTAACCGCTTGGTTGTAAGCTGCGATCGCATCTTCATAGCGCTTTTGAGAAAACAGCCCATCTCCCTCTTTTACATACTCATCAGCAGTCAATTCTGGTTGTTGTGGCTGTTTCTCTATTTCTTTTTCTTCCTTAACTTCATAATTCACCGCCTCTAAGATAGATTCAGGTGTAATTTCAGTTAGTTCTTGAAGAATAAGATCCTTTCTTTCTTCAGCATCCAATTGTAAGTCAGAGAGTTGAGAGACAAACTCAGTTTCTAATCTTTCTAACTTCTCCAAAATGAGAATTTTTTGTTGTTGAGCATTCCATTGTAATTCTGAAAATTGTGAACTAAATTCAGAAGCAGCTTTTTCTAAATTTTCAATAATTAACTCTTTGCGCTTTTGAGCATCTAATTGTAATTCAGATAGTTGTTCAGCAAACTGTAATTGTAATACTGTTAGACTTTCAACAATTTTATTTTTTTGCTCCTGAGCATCCGTTTGTAGTTCTGATAAATGAGATTTCAATTCATTATCTAATTTCCCTAAACTCTCAAATGCAATCTCTTTTCTGTGGTGAGCATCTACCTGTAATTCTGATAATTGAGCAGCAAATTCTGATTGCAATTTAGCCAAACTTTCAAAAACTATATCCTTTTTATTTTTAGCATCAGACTGCCATCCAGAAAGTTGAGTTATGAACTCAGATTTTGAGCCTTCTAAATCAGCCAATACTAACTCTTGCTGTTGTTGTACACCTAAGTTTAAATTAGATAATTCTTGTGATAGGACAGATGCTAAATTTCCTAAATTTTCCAGCGCTACATCTCTTTGTTGTTGAGCATCAAGCTCTAATTTAGATACAACAACAGCAAAATTTGACTCTAAATTTTCTATATTTTCTTGAGATTTTTTGAGTTGAGTCTCTAATCTACTTAATACCTGTGATTTAGCTAAATCTAGTTCCGATGTCAGGGCAGCTAAATTTTCTTGTTCGCCTTTAATTTTTTGTTGTAAGCTAACCGTTTCTTGTTCTAATTCATAATTTATTTTTTTAGCATCTTGAATAACATTTTCAGCCTCTTTTTTAACGGTAGATAGCTGATTTTGTAATTTTTCCATCCCCTGTAATTGTTGCATCGCTCTATCAACAATTTCACGGATTACCACCCGTCGCAGTAGCCAAAATAAAGCAATGATTGCGACTGGAAATAGGCTTAATATAACTAGCCAGACATTAAGTAAAATAGTTGTACGGCTAAAAGCGCTATTAAAATCAGATTGGACTTGCTGTTGAATCCGCTTTTCTGCTCGTAGTCGTGTTAATTCTTCCCGCTCCTGATTCGACAATACCGAAGTCTGGGTTAATGCTGGGGAAGGTGATGGTGCAGATTGCCCATTGGCAATTCCAACGGATAATAGTAAGGGTAAAAAGACAATAGTACTTTTTACAATTAAAGCGAAAACAGCTTGATTTTTGCTCTTCATAACAACCATTTTCAGTCTGTTGGTCAGTTTTTGAAGCGGCGTGCCTCTTTCCAATCTATAACAGAATTAAGTAGTGAAATGTTATAGAGATACTGGGAAATTCTGAATAATCCTTAACTAATCTATTCCCTCGTCTCTTAGTATACGTAAAACTTTAGTGCTGTGTGTGGTGCAGTCAAGTTTTTAACATTATTTTTTGTGAATTACTATTCTAACATTAATTCGTAGCGAATTCTCAGCGCCCCTTTGCGTTTACCTTTGCGAACCTTTGCGTTTAAATTTCAACCCTCAATTCGCCATGATTTTACGCAAAGCTGTACTAAGGTTAAACTCCTGCTAAAGGTGACGAAAACTAAAGCAACACAAATAAGAATTTATTAACCTATGGAAGACAGATTGCAGGAGTATCAAGGCTTTCTTAGACCATATACCGAAATACCTTCGGATGTTGCTACAGATGCTAGGGTGTTGAAACTGGAATTTGCACCTATAGGTGAAGTGTCAGGTGTGCGTACTTCGCACTAACATTAGATTATCTAAGATAAACAGATTACTTGTTCTAAAATTTACTTAACAAAGGCGGTAGAAAATGGGTAGGCTAAATCCTTATACACTGCAATTGCAGATTACTCGAATGTTTGAGCAAGGGCAATCATTTTTTGCCACAACCAAGGTACAAGAATGGTTGAAAGAACGCAAACATAATCCAGAAGACTATGATATTCTTTTCCATAAAAAACCCGCACCTCCAGGTTCAAAAGAAGTGATGGTAGTGGAAATTGAGTTACGCCGCAAAGATGGACAACCTGTAGATCCTTGGTTACAGGAACAAGCAAATCTTCATGCCTAATTTCATCAACTAGCATTTAATTAATATTACCTTAACAGAATTTACTAAAAGATAGCGTTCCCAATTACGGAACGCTTTTTGCTATTTTTGGATTCATAAATTATTTATAAAAAGAAATTAACCGCAGAGGCGCAGAGAACGCAGAGAAAATAATTGGACATTTTGACGACTCATTATTTTAGGACTGCTATATATAGACAAATTCTACTTCTGCTTCTGCAATTTTTCTATTTCTGTGGTAGGTTACGGGAAGTCGTTACGTATGTATATTAATCAAAATCACCCAATCAGGTGAATCAAATGGGTGAGGTACAAGAAACATAAATTATCGTATCTTAAGACTATAAATAGTTGCTTAGTGCAATAATTTATAGCCTCAAATTTTAGGAAGTAGATGATGACTGTAAACCCAATTATTGGAGATTCCCCAAATCAGATTTATGCCAACTTTGGTAAACGTTTCTTTGCCTGGATGATGGCTCAAAGTAGCAGCACGTATGATAATATCGTAGGCGATCGCAAACGTTCTCTTTTTGCAAATCTCCAAGGTAAAGTATTAGAAATCGGCCCAGGAACAGGCCCTAACCTACCCTACTACCCTAAAGATATCCACTGGATAGGAATCGAGCCAAATCCCCATACGCACTCCTATCTTCAAAAACAAGCTAAAAAACTAGGCTTAAATATCGACCTCAGAATTGGTAATGCTGAATGGTTAGATGCTGAAGATAACAGCATAGATACTGTTGTTAGTACCTTAGTTTTGTGTTCAGTTCCAAATATAGATTATACATTACAGGCAATTTTAAGAGTACTCAAACCAGGCGGACGCTTCTTATTTATTGAACACGTCGCTGCACCTAAAGGAACTGTATTGCGACAAGTACAAAGCGCAATTCGTCCGATTTGGAAAGTGATAGGTGATGGTTGCCATCCAGATAGAGAAACTTTGATTGCTTTAGAAAATGCTGGTTTTTCTAGCGTTAATTATGAGCGATTTGATGCACGATTGCCGATTGTCAGTCCTCATATTATCGGCGTAGCGACCAAGTGAAAGAACTTTTAGAGGTTGCTGGATAAAAGTATGAATATCTCACGCCGATGAGCGAGTGTGTGAAACTAATTTATATCTTCGCCCAGCAATGCCTTTTTTATAGGAAATCTTTCATTTAGGAATAGATGTTAATTATTTGTGCGATTGTCCATATCAAAAACATTAAATTCAATTCCCTCTAACTTCAACCTCAAAGCTTCTAATAATAGGTTTATCCTTTCTTCAATAAAAATGCTTGGGGCATTTTCAGGAAGTGCATGGACTCTTGACTACTGACATTTAATTAAGTGGCAACTCAAATTTTAGAAAACCTCTGCAACCTTTCTTCCATGCCGACATTGCCCTGTAAGCCGCCTGTGTGTACTAGCAGCAACGAATCGCCTTTACTAAAAAATCCCTGCTGTAGTAAATCCATCACACCGTAAAACATTTTGGCGGTATATACGTAATCAAGAGGTATGCCATGTTCCTCCCTGAACTGTTGGCTGAACAGTAATAACTCCTTGTTCACCTTTGCATAGCCGCCAAAGTGGTAATCACATACTAATTTCCAAGAGGCGAGAGAGTTAGATGCTGTGGGTAAATCAGAGGCGAGGTAATTTGTCAGCAGACTTTCGATTTCTTGTGCAAGAAATGAGCCATTTTTGAGTACGGGAAAAGCGATCGCTCTTTGTCCTTGATGCAATGAAAGCGCAATACCAGTCAGTGTGGTAGCTGTACCGCAGGCTACGCATATATGATCAAATGCGATTGCACCACCAACTATTTCTATACAGCCGCGCACGCCATTTAAATTACTCCCGCCTTCGGGAATGATAAACACTTCACCAAAGCGTTGTTGCAGATATTCTTCTAACGCTGGTGTGTTGCGCTGTCGATACATTTCGCGGTTCAGGTACAAAAGCTGCATACCCTGTTGGACAGCAAAACTCAGTGTCGGGTTTAGTGGTAGTCTCTCCTCGCCACGAATTACGCCGATGGTACGAAAACCGAAAAGATTACCAGCCGCCGCAGTTGCATAGATGTGATTGGAATAAGCGCCGCCAAAAGTAAGCAGTGTGGTGAAATTTTTCTCCTTAGCCTCCAAAAGATTGTATTTCAGCTTGAACCACTTATTGCCGTTAACCCACGGGTGTATGAGATCCAGGCGTAGTACATACAGATCAACACCAGCGCTAAGGACGATTTCGCTGTTGATTTGTTGTATGGGAGGAGGAAAAAATATTAACGACATCCGAAACCATTCTAACTGATTATTTACATTTTCTCACATTCATTATTGATGATAAACATTGAGTAATTTCAATGGTAAATCAATCTAAATAATGAATAAAACTTTCTGATGATTGGCTTTAGAAATTGGCATTTTACTAATTGAGTATTTCAGGTAAATATAAGAGACAGAACGCTCGCTTCAGATAACAATCTTTTTGGAGAAAACAAATGGTTGCACTCATACAGCCCACTCAAGTTACTCCCAACCCAGGACGTTTGACAGTTCAAACTGTCGAAATTGCTCCTCAAACAACTGCTATTCGTTGTCTAGACTGGGATAGAGAACGTTTTGATGTCGAGTTTGGTCTACGGAATGGTACGACTTATAATTCTTTCTTAATTCAGGGAGAAAAAGTTGCCTTAGTTGATACATCTCACCGAAAGTTTGAGCAACTATATCTTGAGATACTGGTGGGATTAATTGATCCGACTAAAATAGATTATTTGATTATTAGCCATACGGAACCAGACCATAGTGGCTTAGTAAAAAATATTTTGCAACTAGCTCCCTCCATTACTGTTGTTGGTGCTAAGGTAGCTATTCAATTTTTAGAAAATATGGTTCACCAGCCCTTTAATTCAAGGCAGGTGAAAAGTGGAGAACGATTGGATTTAGGTAACGGACACGAATTAGAATTTATCTCTGCACCTAACTTACACTGGCCGGACACAATCTTTACTTATGACCACAAAACTAGCACTCTCTACACCTGTGATGTGTTTGGGATGCACTACTGTGATGACCACACTTATGATGAAAATATCAGCTTACTTGAGGAAGACTTTCAATATTATTATGATTGTCTTATGGGCCCCAATGCTCGGTCTGTTTTGGCAGCTTTAAAGCGGATTGAAAAGTTAGAAATAGCAACAGTTGCTACGGGACATGGCCCTTTATTGCAACACTATATTCCAGAATGGCTCGGACGGTATCAAAACTGGAGTTTAGAACAAGCTAAGACAGAGACTTTAGTGGCTCTATTTTATGTTGAAGATTACGGACATAGTGAGCAGTTAGTCCGTACTATAGCTCATGGATGTGCGAAAACAGGCGTAGCAGTGGAATTATTTCCTCTCAATAATTCTGAACCTCAAGAAGTTAGAGAATTAGTTGCACAATCTTCTGGTTTAGTAATTGCAATGCCACCTCAATCTTCGGTGATGGCTCAAGCTTCTTTAAGCACTATTTTAGCTGCTGTTCACAAAAAGCAGTCAATTGGTTTATTAGAGTCGGGAGGTGGAGAAGATGAACCTATTTATCCTTTACGTAATAAGTTTCAAGAACTGGGATTAACTGAAGCCTTCCCACCTATTTTAGTTAAGGAAATTCCTACCCAAGCAACGGAACAGCTTTGTGATGAAGCTGGGACAGACTTAGGCCAATGGTTGAACCGCGATCGCACCATTAAACAAATCAAATCTATCAATACTGAGCTAGAGAAGGCTTTAGGGCGGATTACCACAGGATTATATATTATCACCGCCAAAAAAGGAGAAATTCAGAGTGCAATGTTGGCTTCTTGGGTGACACAAGCGAGTCTTGAGCCTTTAGGAGTTGCGATCGCAGTATCCAAGGATCGAGCAATTGAATCTTTGATGCACGTTGGCGATCGCTTTGTTCTAAACGTTTTAGAAGAAGGCAAATATCAAGGATTAATGAAACATTTCCTCAAACGTTTTCCTCCTGGTGCAGACCGATTTGCTGGAGTGAAGACATATCCAGCGAACAATGGATCGCCCGTTTTAGCTGAAGCCTTAGCTTACATGGAATGTCAAATTACTAGCCGTATGGATTGTGGAGATCATTGGGTAATTTATAGCACAGTCCAAACTGGAAGAGTTTCTAAGTTAGATGCACTTACCGCCGCGCATCACCGCAAAATTGGCAATCATTACTAATTGGTCATTTATCATTTGTCATTGGTCATTAGTTATTTCTTATTCTTCCCCTGCGTCCCCTGCCCCCTGCTCCCCTGCCTCCCCTGCTCTCCACAGACGCGATGAATCGCGTCTCTACAAACTTCCAAAAAACTATGTATAAATCTGTTGAAAATACCCCGATTACGATGTACGAAATAAATCGAGGGCGCGTTGTGCGAACCTTGGAATTTATCCAAGATGTGATTGTGATTTGTTTGTGTATAGGTTTATTTAGCTTCATGGTGCTTCAGGTGAGAGATATGTTTCTCTCCTTACTTCCGCCTTTAGATTTTCATGCTGTTACTGCCGATATTCTCTTTTTGCTCATATTAGTTGAGCTATTTCGATTGTTAATTATTTACCTGCAAGAACATCGAGTATCTATTGGAGTAGCTGTTGAAGTTTCTATCGTTTCTGCCTTGCGAGAAGTCATTGTTAAAGGTGTTCTAGAAACAAGTTGGAGTCAAGTTTTAGCAACTTGTGCCTTTTTATTAGTCTTGGGAGTACTACTGTTTCTCCGAGTTTGGCTACCCCCCACCTTTGAAGGTATCGACCCAGAACAAGAAGTCTCTAAACGCTATAGAAGCCGAGCCAAGTCTGAACTAACACAAACCAATGGTCATTAAAAATAGGGAGTGGGGAGTTAGGAGTTAGGAAGATGAGGGAGACAAGGATAATAACCAATGCCCAATGCCCAATGCCGAATGGCACTAAGATAAGCGCAAACCCATGATTTAACTGGCTTTTGAGTGTGGGGAGTGTGGGGAGAAAGAGGAGAAATTGAATAACTGCACATCAATGAACGCTGCATTGCCTCCCACACCCCCCAGCCTTCCCTGTCCTCCCACACCTCCCACACCCTGCCCTGACGAAGTTTCAGCTTTTCTTCGTGCCATTCGCCCAATGTCCAATTCCCAATTCCCAATTCCCAATTCCCAATTCCCCATTCCCCATTCCCCATTCCCCATTATTAAAAGAGGTTATTATGTCTGTTGCAACATTAACGTCTAACCATAGCAGAGATGTCCAAGTTGCTGAAATTGGTAAAAATACTCTGATTCTGCGATCGCGGACTTGGGACAGATTAAAATTTGAGGTGGAGTATTCCCGCCAACGGGGAACTACAGCGAATTCTTATCTGATTCAAGCTGATAAAAAGGCTTTAATTGACCCTCCCGGCGAATCTTTTACCGAAATTTACCTTGAGCAACTTGCACAACGTCTAGATTTCATCTCCCTCGATTACATTGTTCTTAGTCATGTCAACCCGAACCGGAGAGCAACCTTGCAAGTATTACTCTCTCTGGTTCCTCAAGCTACTCTCATTTGTTCTCGCCCCGCCGCCAATGCTCTCAAAGCTGCCTTTCCCGAATTTGAATCACCTATTCAAGCGGTGCGATCGGGAGATACTTTAGATTTAGGACAAGGACATCATCTATCATTTGTCACCGTACCAACTCCTCGGTGGGCGGATGGACTTTGTACCTACGATTCTGCTACAAAAATACTCTACACAGACAAACTTTTCGGCGCTCATATTTGCGAAGATACTTTGTTTGATGAAGATTGGAAGGGTTTAGATGCAGAACGTCGTTACTATTTTGAATGTCTCCATGCACCCCAAGCGAAACAAGTCGAAGTAGCCTTAGATAAAATATCGGTTTTGGGAGCCAGATGTTATGCCCCAGCACACGGGCCAGTTGTTCGTTACAGCCTGAGTCGTTTTACTTATGATTACCGTCAATGGTGTCAAGGGCAGAAATCTCAAGAATTGAGTGTTGCTTTGCTCTATGCTTCGGCTTATGGAAATACAGCAATTATGGCGAATGCGATCGCTCAAGGTTTGATCCAAAATGGAGTTAATGTAGAATCAATCAACTGTGAACTAGCCGATTCTGCCGAAATTAACCGCATTGTAGAAACTTGCGATGGCTTGATTATCGGCTCACCCACTTTAGGCGGCCATGCACCGACTCAAATTCAAACTGCTTTAGGAATAGTTCTCTCGGTAGCGGCTAAAACTAAGTTAGCAGGAGTGTTTGGTTCCTATGGTTGGAGTGGAGAGGCAATAGATTTAATCGAAAGTAAGCTCAAAGATGCAAATTATCAACTAGGATTTGAAACAATTCGGGTGCGTTTCAGCCCTACTCCTGAGATTCTTCAGCAGTGTCAAGAAGCAGGTGCTGCATTTGCCCAAAACTTGAAGAAAACCAAAAAACTTCGTAGTTCCCGCCAGATTGTGACAGAAACCCATGTAGATCGTACCGAACAAGCTGTGGGGCGAATCATTGGTTCTCTGTGTGTTGTGACAACTCGTGATGAAGAAACTCACAAAGGGGTTTTAACTTCTTGGGTATCGCAGGCAACTTTTAACCCACCAGGAATTATGATTGCGATCGCAAATGAGCAAAATGCAGATTTAATGCATCATCCTGGTGATAAATTTGTGCTGAATATCCTCAAAGAAGGAAGAAATGTCCGACGCTATTTTTCTCGTCATAGCACTTTAGGCGATAATCCTTTTGCAAATCTTTCCACAAAAACTGCTCTGAATGGTTGTTTGATTTTGAATGAGGCATTAGCCTATTTAGAATGTACAGTGCAAAATCAGCTTGAATGTGGCGATCGATGGTTAATTTATGCCGTTATTAATCACGGTGAAGTGTTGGAAAATGATGGTATCACTGCTTTGGAGCATCGTAAATCTGGCAACTATTATTAACCTGACTTTTTACAGTATCTGGAAAACCTATCTCCTTTTAGGCTACGGTGTACACACAAGTTTTTAAGAGTTGCGCCACAGGCTTTTGATCCCCCCAATCCCCCGATAAATTGCTATCCATTACCCGGATCTTTCTTAACATTTGTGAGAGTATTGACTCAGGCTTTTATAACCCTTATTGGTTCGTTATTTATTCTCAACAAAAACGCGCTTTTCGCGAGAATATTAAAAGCGAATTTGTCAAGTATGCCTAACTCTTCAGTGTCTAAGACGGTTAGAGAGCATAGGTTTCAAGATTGTAAAGAAAGATGTGACTAATGGATAGCCGCATCGGGAAGGGGGCTAGGGCGGGGCATCCGCTCTGACTGTATTCAAATTGACTTCAATTGCTTACCACTTGAGCAATTGCTCTCCATCAATAATATAGTGGTGGCGTTTGGTAACGATAAAAGCTCTGATGCGGCAGCACAGCGTGTATTAGAACTAATGCCACAGTCCCAAATCAAAAAATCTCAGGCACATGATTGGAATCAGCAGCTACTTGATTATGGGCGACAGTTAAGGCAACAGCAAAGAGAAGATGATTTGAGTCTTTAAATGGTTTTACAACTAAGTCTGCATTACACGTAATAGCCCCAACGTGTAATCCTGCATAGCTTGTAAGTTCTAACATTGTAGAAACTCTTAGTAATACTTGGACTACTTAAGAATCATGAATGTAGTTTTTTGTCAATGCTTAAGTCCTGAATAAGTAAAAATGTATAAATTTTTACTGCTATATAGAGAATTTATTTAATTATTTGGGAATACTAAATCCAAACATTTTAAAGATTTAGGGTATGACTAGTACTATTGTTGAGAAGATTCCCGGATATAGCATTAACGAAGAACTCTATAATGGCTCTCGAACCCAAGTTTATCGAGGTTATAGAGAAGTTGATCAACAACCAGTAGTCGTTAAATTACTAAAAAATCCTTATCCCAGCTTTAACGAACTTTTGTTGTTTCGCAACCAGTACACAATTGCCAAAAATCTCAACTCCCCCCTGATAGTCCAAACCTACAGTCTAGAAACTTGCCAAAATGGTTATGCACTAGTTATGGAAGACTTTGGGGGGATTTCTCTTAAGGAGTGGGGAACTAGAGAAACCCAACAATCTTTAGAAGAATTTTTAGTGATAGCGATAGCTGTATGCAACATATTAGATTTACTCTATCATGAGCGCATTATTCATAAAGATATTAAACCTAGCAATATATTAATCAATCCCCAAACCAAACAAGTTAAATTAATCGACTTTAGTATTGCATCATTATTACCCAGAGAAAACCCAACCCTAGTTAACCCCAATGTTTTAGAAGGAACACTTGCTTATATTTCTCCTGAACAAACAGGGAGAATGAATCGCGGGATTGATTATCGCACAGATTTTTATTCTTTAGGTGTAACTTTCTACGAATTACTCACAGGTGAGTTCCCCTTCCCATCTGATGATGCGATGGAATTAGTACATTGTCATCTAGCAAAAACAGCACCATTAATCACAGAAATTAATCCCAAAATTCCATCTATACTTGCCGAAATTGTCAGCAAATTGATGGCGAAAAATGCCGAAGATAGATATCAAAGTGCCTTGGGATTGAAATATGATTTAAGGAATTGTTTAACTCAACTAAGAGAAAATGGGAAGATTTACAGCTTTAAAATTGCTAGTCGGGATGTGTGCGATCGCTTCCTTATTCCTGATAAACTTTATGGTAGAGAAACCGAAGTACAAACCCTACTAGAAGCCTTCGATAGAGTCAGCCAAGGCGCAACAGAAATGATGCTGGTAGCTGGGTTTTCTGGAATCGGGAAAACAGCCGTTGTTAACGAAGTGCATAAACCAATAATAAGACAACGTGGCTATTTCATCAAAGGTAAATTTGACCAATTTAACCGCAATATTCCCTTTTCGGCATTTGTGCAAGCTTTCCGAGATTTAATGGGACAATTGTTAACACAAAATGATGCTCAAATCCAGGAATATAAGCGTCATATTTTAGCGGCTGTTGGTGAAAACGGACAGGTAATTATTGAAGTTATCCCCGAATTAGAACGCATTATTGGTCAACAACCACCCGCCATAGAATTATCAGGTAATGCTGGTCAAAACAGATTTAATTTATTATTCCAGAAGTTTGTGCGGGTATTGACAACTAAAGAACATCCCTTAGTCATATTTTTAGATGATTTACAGTGGGCGGATTCAGCATCTTTAAATTTAATACAATTGTTGATGAATGAATCAGCTAACGAATATTTATTATTAATTGGGGCTTATCGAGATAATGAAGTTTCAGCCGCCCATCCCTTGATGCTCACTTTAGCTGAAATTATTAAGTATCAAAGCACAATAAATACTATTAGCCTTGTACCATTGAATGATTTTAGCTTAAATTTACTTGTGGCAGATACGCTAAAATGTTCACCAAGAATTGCTAAACCACTAACTCAATTATTATATCAGAAAACCCAGGGTAATCCTTTTTTTAGCACGCAGTTTCTTAAGGCATTGTATGAGGATGGACTCATTACATTTGATTGGGAGGGGGGCAATTGGCAGTGCGATATTAGTGCAGTGAAAGCCTTAGCAATTTCTGATGATGTAGTTGAGTTTATGGCTGTGCAACTGCAAAAACTACCACCAACAACACAAAGCATTTTACAGATAGCAGCTTGTATTGGGAATGAATTTGATTTAAAAACATTAGCCTTAGTTTGTCAAGAATCTATAGTAGAAACTGCAACTTGTTTATGGAATGCTTTGCAGTCAGGCTTGATTTTGCCGCAGACAGAGATTTATAAGTTTTTTGTGGGTGCAGAAAACCAAGATGTGAATCAAGACAATGGGAAAATTTTTGTTTATAAATTCCTGCACGATCGCGTCCAACAGGCGGCTTACTCATTAATCCCAGAAGACCAAAAACAGACAACCCATGTCAAAATTGGTCGTCTACTGTGGTCAAACACCCCAGAAGCAGAACTAGAGGAACAGGCTTTTGCGATCGCAAATCAATTAAATATTGGCATTGAACAATTCCATGAACCACAAGAACGCCATCAACTATCCCGATTAAATTTTATCGCTGGCAAAAAAGCTAAAGCATCAACGGCCTATAATGCTGCACTAGCTTACCTAAAAATCAGTATTGATTTACTCCCCACCAACCCTTGGCAATCTGACTATGATTTCACCTTAAGCTTATATAACGAAGCGACCGAAGCCAGTTATCTCAGTGGCGAACTAGACTCAATGGAAAACTTTGCTCAGAAAGTTTTACAACAAGCCAAAGCAATCATTGATACAGCCAAAGTCTACGAAGTCAAAATTGAATCCTACACAATCCAAAGTAAGTTCTTGGCAGCTATTGATACAGCCATGCAATTTTTGCGGCCAATTGGCATTGAGTTTCCAGAAGAACCAACAGATAAAGATTTTTTTCTGGCTTTACAGGAAACTCAGGCTCTTCTCAGTGATAAAACAGTAGCTGAGTTAGCTGATTTACCAGAAATACAGCAGCCGGAATTACGCGCTGCGTTGCGTGTCTTAGTAAAAGTAGACATCCCTGCTTATTTAGCAAAACCGGAACTGCACCGCTTGCTAGTGCTGAAGGAAGTGCCTCTATCCATCAAATACGGTAATACCTCCGCCAGTGCCATTATTTACTCAGGGTATGGACTGATGCTTAGTGGTCAGTCAAACAGTATCCTCCAAGGTTATGAATTTGGTCAGTTAGCCTTGCAACTGCTTTCCAAGTTTTCAGACCATGAATATGCAGTGAGAGTCTTAGTAATTGTTCATGGTTTTATCACCCATTGGAAAGAACCTCTAAGAGCTACCCTCAAGCCCTTACTGCAAGCCTATGCCAGAGGTTTAGAGATTGGAGACTTAGCTTTTGCCTGTCACAGTGCATCTGTTTATTGCTTCCACGCTTATGTCGCTGGTCAACAATTAACTACACTAGCGAATGAATTGGGGATTTATAGTGCAGCTTTAACCAAAATTCACAAACAAGCGACACTAAATTATCACAATATTTATCACCAAATAGTCTTAAATTTAATCGAACCAACAGCTACACCTTGGGAATTAGTTGGTACAGCTTACGACGAGAAGTCAATGCTGCTATTAAATGAGCAAAGTAGTGACCCTAATAGTTTATGGCATTTTTGTGTCAACAAACTGATGCTTTGTTATCTGTTTCAAGTTCTAGATTTGGCAGTGGAATATGCGATTAAAGCTAAACAATGTCAATATTCTGGTTTAGGATATGCAATGACTAACATCTCATTGCTCAACTGGTATGATTCTTTAGTGCAACTCGCTTTATTTCCTACAGCATCACCCACACAACAACAGGAGATTTTACAGCAGGTAGCAGAAAATCAACAGATAATGGAACAGTGGGCAAATTATGCACCTATGAATCAGTTGCATCGATTCTATTTAGTGGAGGCGGAAAAACATCGAGTTTTAGGTGATAAAACCACTGCAATAGAATTTTACGACCGAGCTATTTCTCAAGCTAAAGCCAACGGCTACATCCAAGAAGAAGCCCTTGCTAATGAACTCGCTGCTAAATTCTATCTGAACTGGGAGAAAGAGAAAGTCGCCGCAGGTTATATGCAAGAATCATATTATTGTTATGCCCGTTGGGGAGCAAAAGCCAAAGTCGCCGATTTGGAAAAACGCTATCTCCAATTACTTGCGCCGATATTACAACAAAGCCGTTCGGTTTTTTCTACTAAGGAAACTATTGTTCCCTTGGGAACTATGACATCTACTGTTTCTGCCACATCCAGCAGCACCAGTGTCTCAGATACCCTAGATTTAACAACAATTGTCAAAACGTCTCAAACTATCTCTGGTGAAATCAAACTAGAAAAACTGCTTTCATCGTTACTTTCCATCGTGATTGAAAATGCTGGGGCTAATAAATGTGTGTTAATGCTATTGCAAGACAATCATCTGCTAATTCAAGGCGCAATTACTCAGGGAAAACAACCTATTGTGCTGCAAAGTCTTGCCATTGAAGACAGTCAGGATATTCCCCACAAGCTCATTTACAAAGTCAAGCACAGTCAACAGACTGTAGTATTGTTGGATATAACCACAGATACAACCTTAGCCAATGACCCCTATATTATCCGTCAGCAGCCTAAAAGTATTTTGTGCAGCCGGATTTTGCATCAAGGCAAGTTGATTGGAATTTTATATCTAGAAAATAGTTTAACCACAGGGGCATTCACAAGCGATCGCATCGAAATACTCAATCTCATTTGCGCTCAAGCCGCCATTTCTCTTGAAAATGCCCGACTTTATGAATCTGCTCAGGAATATGCCCAAAAGTTAGAGCAAGCACTCACTAATTTGCAAAATGCCCAATTGCATATAGTCCAAAGTGAAAAAATGTCTGCGTTGGGTAATTTAGTTGCAGGTGTCGCCCATGAAATGAATAATCCATTGGGCTTTATTTATGCTACCCTTCAACAAACTAAACCCAATTTTGCCGATATCATAGAACACTTGCAACTCTATCAACAAAACTTAGAAAATCCTAGTCATGAAATTCAAAACCATGCGGAGAAAATTGACTTAGATTTTCTGTTAGAGGACTTACCTAAAACAATCGATGCAATGGTCATGGCGTGCGACCGTTTGGAAAATATTAGCACTAGCTTGCGGACATTTTCTCGGGCTGACAAAGACTACAAAGTAAAATTTAATCTCCATGAAGGCATTGATAGCACAATTTTAATTCTCAAGCATCGCCTGAAAGCAAATCAACAACACCCAGTAATTGAAGTAATTACTAACTATGGTGATTTACCTTTAGTCAATTGTTTTCCTGGACAATTGAATCAGGTGTTTATGAATATTCTTGCCAATGCTATTGATGCACTAGAAGAAGCAAATATTGGTAAGAGTTTTGCAGAAATTCAAGCTCATCCTAACCGCATCACAATTACAACATCAATCATTGATCATCAATACGTAACAATATCAATTGCTGATAACGGCAAAGGCATGAGTGAAGAAGTTCAATCAAAAATATTTGAGCATTTATTTACTACCAAGGGAGTCGGTAAAGGTACAGGATTAGGATTAGCGATCGCCCGTCAAATTGTCGAAGAAAAACACGGTGGTAAAATCACAGTTAATTCTGTTCTGGGCGAGGGGACAGAGTTTATAATTTCTCTTCCCATATAGAAAGATTATTCGTAAAGAGCCACTATCCGTGAAAATCTGAAATCTTTGCGCGATAATTACGCTTAATGTGATTTTACACCTTGAATGACCAAACTGTGAACCATAGCGTGACCAAAAGTTAACGTAATTTCAAGGCTTTTAGCCAATCAACAACCTAACTTTATGAATCAAATTATGTCCGCGTGTTTTAAATGAGAACCATAATGCAACCAAAAGTTTTATTTTTGGGCTTGGTAAAAAATGCAGAACAAGACACACTAATTTAACCCTTAAATTTTGAACTTTCGGTCAAATCAGGGTAAGAATGCCCACAATATGGTTCAAAAATATGTTTCGCCAAAAATTGAGTGATAAAGCGCTACTGTAAGGCACATTTAGCAAATTATTAGCCATCGCTGGGCTGTATTTTTCAATCAGCACCGACCTAACCGCAGCGTTGTGCTGCTAACCTTGCGGGAGGACAAAGCCTTACAATGAGAAAGTCTTTAATTTTTCCCCAATCCTTGTAGAAAAGCTTGCTCAGTAGTTAGATTTTCAGGAACTTTACCCATTATCGGCCAATCTTAGTGCCAGTCCCCCATACCCAATATCGTGATCTAAGATTGTTGGGTATCTTATAAATTGCGATCGCCACGATACCGATGATCGAAGTTGAACATCTAAGTAAAATATACGGTTCCACCCCAGCGATTACTGATGTCACTTTTAGCGTTGAACCTGGGGAAATTCTAGGGTTGTTGGGCCCCAATGGCGCTGGTAAAACTACAACCATGCGGATTCTGGCTGGTTATTTACCGGCAACAAATGGTAATGCTCGGATTGCTGGTTATGATGTCCATGAAAATTCCCTAGCGGTACGCCAACGAATTGGTTATTTACCCGAAACACCGCCGTTATATCCAGATATGACGGTGGAGGGATTTTTGCATTTTGTTGCCCAAATTAAGGGAGTACCAGCAGGCGATCGCGCCAACAAGGTGACAGCCGCCATCAAACGCTGCAACTTAGAAGATAAGCGGCGGGTAATTATTCGCAAACTCTCTAAAGGATATCGCCAACGTGTAGGAATTGCTCAAGCGATCGTTCACGATCCACCAGCAATTATTCTCGATGAACCCACAGTTGGACTCGATCCCCGACAAATAATTGAGGTGCGGAATTTAATTAAAAGCCTGGCTGGGACTCATACAATTATTCTTTCGACGCATATTCTGCCAGAAGTAAGCATGACCTGTAGCCGTGTCGCTATTATTAATCGCGGCAAAGTTGTAGCAACTAATACGCCAGAAAACCTGATGACTCAGTTGACAGGCGGTTCCGGGTATGAGTTGGAAATAGAAGGAGAAGCTGCCCTAGCGAAACAGGTATTGCAAAATGTCGCGGGTGTGAGTCTGATAGAATCAATTCCGACCGCCGGAGGTCATCACCCGCAGACAAATCGCGCTTATCTGCGGGTGATATCGCAACCGGGAAAAGAACCAGGAAAGGATATTGTTGCAACCTTGGTGCGTGCAGGATTCGGTTTACATGAACTACGGCGAGTAAACGCTACTTTAGAAGATGTGTTTTTGCAACTGACCACAGAAGAAAAGAATTTCGAGACTGAGGTAGACTTAGCAGCAGACAACGAAGGAGAGGCAGCGTAAATGGGTGTAGTGCTAAGTAATATTATTGCCATTTATCGCCGAGAGTTACAGAGTTATTTTGTATCACCTTTGGCTTATGCGATCGCAGGCATATTTTGGTTCATCGCCGGGTTATTTTTCGTGATGATTTTGCTAGGGCCAGACGGCATTTTGGTTGGAGTCGCCGCAATAGATGCACAAGGTCAACAACTAGGAGTACCAACACCACCGATAGATGTCCCCTACGAATTTGTCCGAGCATTTTTAGATCGTATGGGATGGCTATTGTTGTTTATCTTGCCAATCCTCTCGATGGGACTCTATGCCGAAGAACGCAAGCGCGGTACTTTAGAACTATTAGCCACGTCACCAATCACCAATTGGGCGGTAGCAGTAGGTAAGTTATTAGGCGTGCTAACATTTTTTATCACAATGGTTGTACCCATGCTAGTGTTTGAAGCGATCGCCATTAGTGGATCAAATCCGCCAATGGCGCTTTCAATTCCCTTGTTGGGTCATTTTGGATTAATCTTACTAGCAGCAGCAATCTTATCTGTAGGAATGTTTATTTCCTCTTTAACAGACAGCACAATTTTGTCTGCCGTCCTTACATTTGCAGTAATTTTATTATTGTTATTGATTGATTTAATCGCCAAAATTGTCCCTGGCCCAGTGGGCGAAGCTTTAGGTTATTTATCATTGTTGAAACATTACAACACCTTAAATCAAGGGATTTTTGATACCAGCGCCTTAATTTTATTTGCTAGTTACATTTTTTTGGGCATCTTTCTCACCGCTCAATCAATTGATGCACTGCGCTTTCAAAGGCAGTAGTCATTTGTCATTTGTCCTTGGTCATTTTTTATTTATCATCTGGGACATTGCCAATTGAGTTTAGATAGGAGTTTAATTTAGGTGCTAGTTCGTTAATGATTGTTTTGATTGCATTTATCTGTTCGGTAGTTAAAAGGTTACGAGTATAAGCCTGTCTTAACCAATGTTGAGTTTCATTCAAAGAGCCTCTCGCTATTTTGATAAAACGTCTATTATCTTGAAAACTACCTCTTCCTACACCTTCTGCTATATTGGCACCGATACTATCTGCCGAACGTACAATCTGTTTACCAATCGTATCTTTTGCAAAAAAATCCCATTTCTCAACAATTTTCCAAATGTCGTCTGCCAACTGTTCTGATAATTGATAAACCTGTAATTCTTGGAAACGCTTTGTTGCCATTCATTCAGTTGTATAGACTTATTTTTATCCACTCAATTTTCGTCGATACATTTTAAAATGTCACTATTTTTAGACAAATGACAAATGACCAATGACAAATGACAAATGACAAATTATGAAGATAGTTGCAAAAAAGAAACTGTGGAAATATCTGTTTTGGTTGGGCCCGTTCCTAATTGCTGTCGGCTTAACAGTTGGGTTAGTCTCTGAACAGTGGGGATTAATTACATTAGTATTTCTGATTACAGGAATTGTCATCAGTGGGTTAGGAATAATATGGCAAAGCTACGAAACTAACTGGTGGAAGCGTCGTTCTACCCAAGCTGGGACTAATGCCTTAGTAGCAACTCTAGCAGTGTTGGCAATTTTGGGATTGATTAACTTTTTGGGGACTCGCTACCACTTGCGGTCAGACTTAACAGAAAGCCAATTATTTACCCTTGCGCCCCAGTCACGAGAATTGGTGAGTGTTTTACCACAACCAGTTAAGGTGTGGGTGTTTGATATTAACCAAAATCCTCAAGACCGAGAATTACTAGAAAATTATCAACGGCAAAGCTCAAAATTTAAATATGAGTATATCGACCCCCAAGCTAGACCAGGATTAGCAGAAAAGTTTGGCGTTAAAGATTACGGAGAAGTTTATTTAGAATCTGGAGATAAAAGGCAATTAGTACAAACAGTAAATCAAAATGAGCGTTTGTCAGAAATTAGATTAACTAGTCGGCTGCAACAACTAACAAATTCAACCACAGCCAAAGTTTATTTACTCCAAGGTCATGGCGAACGCCAACTTTCGGCTGGTAAAGATGCAATATCACAAGCAGTTCAAGGATTAGGCGACAAAAACTTCACAACATCACCACTGAATTTAGGAGAAACTTCCAAAGTTCCTCAAGATGCGTCTGTTGTGATAGTGGCTGGCCCCAAGCGAGGGCTATTTGAAGGCGAAGTCAAAGCTTTGCAAGAATATCTTAATCGCGGTGGTAACTTATTGCTGATGATTGATCCTAATACCGATCCCAAACTTAACAGCTTGCTACAAGAGTGGGGTGTTAGTCTAGATAATCGTTTAGCAGTCGATGTCTCTGGCGAAAGCGTCGTGGGACTTGGCCCTGCTGCACCCTTAGTCACAGAATACGGTCAACATCCAATTACCAAAGATTTCGGTAACGGCAATTCTTTTTATCCCATAGCCCGACCACTGGAAATTAGCTCTGTACCTGGTGTTCAGGCTACCCCATTACTACGAACCAAACCCTATCCCAATAGCTGGGCAGAAAGCGACCTGCAAAGCGAAAAATTGGAGTTTAATGTAGACAAAGACCTGAAAGGGCCTCTAACCTTGGGCGTAGCCTTAACAAGAAAACAAACACCCAAATCTGTTTCAACTCCCCAACCGACACCAAAACCTTCGCCCCTACCATCACCAACCACTCAAAGCAAAGCTTCCCCCACTCCCCCTGCCTCCCCTGCCTCTCCTGCCTCTCCTGTCTCTCCTGCTCCTGCTCCCACTCCTTCCCCAACTTCCTCATCGCAAACAGCCACCGAGTCAAGGTTAGTAGTTTTAGGAAATTCCAATTTCGCCACCGATGGCTTGTTTCAACAGCAATTAAATGGAGATGTATTCCTCAACTCAGTTACTTGGCTGAGTCAACAGGATCAGCAACCCCTTTCCATTCGCCCCAAAGAACCAAAAAACCGTCGGATAACCCTGACAACCACACAAGGCAATCTTTTAATATTGTCATCTCTGTTGCTTTTACCTTTAATTGGGTTTGCGATCGCAGTTATGATTTGGTGGAAACGACGGTAAGAAGTGAGTTAGCAGTTAGTTGTGACAAGTAGAGACTGGAGAAGAGTTTTTTCTATGCCCAATGACCAATGACAAATGACAAATGACAAATGACCAATGACAAATGACTAAAAAATGAAATTGCCGAGAACGACTTTAATTTTGATACTGCTAGCGCTGGGTTTAGGTGGTTTTGTTTACTTCTCTGAAATTCGGGGTGCAACTGTGCGAGAAGAAAGCAATGAGCAAAAGCAGCAAATTTTCTCTTTTAGAGAAGATGATGTGCAATCTCTAACAGTCAAAACAAAAAAACTCACCCTTAATCTGGAACGTAACCCTGAATCTAGTAATCCCAAGTGGTTAATCAAATCTCCAGTATCGGGCCCAGCAAATGACGCTATTGTTTCTTATTTGATGGATTTGCTAGTCAAAGGTAAGAGCGATCGCACCTTATCCACTCCACCCAAAGACCTTGGGCAATTTGCTTTAGATGAACCCCCAGCAACCATCAATATTACCCTAAAAAATCGGCAAAACCATCAGTTGATTTTGGGTAAATCTAACTTTAACGGACGTTTTTTATATGCTCAAACTGACCCTGCTGCTAAACCCAATGGAAATATAAACGTGCTGTTGGTATCTACAGATTTTGCAAATGCCGTGAATCGGGAATTATCAGAGTGGAAGCAACCTGTAGACAATAGTCAGAAACTTCCTCCGCTCACCATTCCTAAACCGACTCCGACAAACAGCAAATAATTAATTCAAAATCTGGCGATATTATGATGACAAATCCGACAGCAACATTGCTGATTTCCTGCCCAGATCAACGGGGACTAGTGGCGAAATTTGCCAATTTCATCTATTCTAACGGTGGTAATATTATCCATGCAGATCAGCATACAGACTTTGCTGCTGGCTTATTTCTCACCCGTATTGAATGGCAGCTAGAGGGGTTTAATTTGCCGCGTGAGTTTATTGCCCCTGCTTTTAATGCGATCGCACAACCTTTAGGTGCTAAGTGGGAAATACGTTTTTCTGATACAGTACCACGCATTGCTATTTGGGTAAGTAGACAAGACCATTGTCTATTTGATTTGATTTGGCGACAACGAGCCAAAGAATTTATTGCTGAAATCCCTTTAATTATTAGTAATCATGCTAATTTAAAGGTGGTAGCAGAACAATTTAATATTGACTTTCAGCACGTTTCCATCACTAAAGATAATAAATCTGAACAAGAAGCCAAACAATTAGAATTACTCCGCCAGTACAAAATAGATTTAGTTGTATTGGCAAAATATATGCAGATTGTTAGTGCAGATTTTATTAATAAATTCCCGCAAATTATTAATATTCATCACTCCTTTTTACCGGCTTTTATCGGTGCAAACCCCTATCACCGAGCTTTTGAACGTGGGGTAAAAATTATTGGTGCAACTGCTCATTATGCTACTGCTGATTTAGATGCAGGGCCAATTATTGAACAGGATGTAGTGCGAGTGAGTCACCGTGATGAAGTGGATGATTTGGTAAGAAAAGGCAAAGATTTGGAGAGAGTTGTATTAGCAAGAGCGGTGCGATCGCACTTACAAAATCGTGTATTAGTCTATGGTAATAGGACAGTAGTATTCGAGTGATTGATTTTATATCAGAACGAATGTAATTTTACAAGAGATGAGTATAAAAATATTAAGAGTTATCGCTGGGTTTGTGAAAGCGAAGTTAAATAGTTAACAACCTCATAGTCATAAGATATTATGATCCCTGACAACTTCATCGTCCGCACAATGAAAAGGTCGGAAATTGATTTGGCGATTACTTGGGCAGCAAGCGAAGGTTGGAATCCAGGAAGGTATGATGCTGAATCTTTTTATCAAACTGACAAGAACGGTTTTTTATTGGGTGAGTTGAATGGTGAGCCAGTGGGGTGTATTTCTGCTGTTGCTTACGATCAACACTTTGGCTTTCTAGGTTTTTACGTTGTGAAACCCCAGTTTCGTGGGCAGGGGTTGGGTATGAAAATTTGGAAGACAGCAATGGACTATCTCGGTGCTGATCGTAACATCGGCTTGGATGGTGTAGTAGCTCAACAAGATAACTACAAAAAATCTGGTTTCCAAATCGCTTATAAGAATATTCGTTATCAAGGTGTGGGTGGCGGTGTTATGCCTGCTGGTATCATCGACCTGAAAACAGTTCCTTTTGAAGAATTAGTGGCTTACGATTGCCAACTTTTTCCTTCTAAGCGTCCAGTGTTTCTGCGACATTGGATTGAACAGCCAGAAAGTACTGCTTTCGGGTTTCTCAAAAATGGATATCTTGTTGGTTACGGAGTTATCCGGCCTGCCCATACAGGTTTTCGGATTGGGCCACTGTTTGCTAATGATGAACAGATTGCTGAAGCATTATTTCAAGCCTTGCTTGCAGAAAATCCTCATGCTCCAGTATTTTTTGATGTACCCGATGCAAATGTACAAGCAATTAACCTAGTTCAACGTTACCAATTGGAGCCAGTCTTTCAAACTGCTCGGATGTACACTAAAGAAATTCCTAATTTACATATTGATCGCGTCTTTGCTGTGACAAGTTTGGAACTAGGTTAGAAACTAGACTAACAATGTGTTTAGATCCCTAATAATACAATCCCACTTCCCACTGTGAGCGCGTCAGTTTTTCTATAAGTCCGCGTGCAGCAAATTTAATAACTTTTAAAAGCGTCTTCATGAGTAATCCTCAATTCCCTCGATAGCACTGCTCAATCAAAGATGTGAACCCTGATCGAAATGAATACCCTTGAGTTTCCAAAAATTTAAGCGTCCTAGCTATTACAATTCGGCGATCGCAGTAGATAAATTTATGATAGTGCCAGGAAGGAGTTGTAACTATGCGTTCCAAATTAAACCTTCAAATGTTAATGATCAGCAATGGATTGCTGGTTTTTCAAAAGAACACTGAGATCCAATACTTTTCGGTTAAGGGGGAAAGGGGAAAGGGAAAGGGTTTGAATTTCCCTTTCCCTTTCCCCTTTAACCTTTCCCCAGACCAAAAAGAGAGATTATTGGGTTTAACCGAAAAGTATTGCACTGAGATCGTATATTACTAAACAAAAACATCTCCAAAAGCTGTCACACTTTTTGGAGATGTTTAATCAACTGCAATGATATTCAGTTACACGCTGATGCTATTAGTCACAAGCCTTGGTTTGAGATAGTTGTAATTTATTAAACGACTCTTGTTATTCAACTCAATTTCCCGCTCTGCTTCATTCAACTCTTGCTGGAATTTAGCTAAAACATCCTGAGCCTCTGGGTCTAAAAATTTATCATCATAGTATCCTAATCTGTCATAACGGTAGGCCGACAGAATAAATAAAATCGATAATTGGTCAGCAGTTTGCTTTGACGGTGGCAGAAATGATAATAGACTTTTGCGGTCAGGAATAGTGCCTTCTGCTGTCATTTGTTTGTAAGCAGCAAGAGGCATATTTGGCATAAAAGTCATATATTCATATTGCGGGTAGTTAACAGCAGCGTGTTGCGGCCCACAGGTGAAGATAACCGCAGTAGCAATATCAACTAATTGGTCTAATGTGTCGATGCGATTGCTAACACCCTTAACTCGTCCGCCTGATTGGGAAACTAATTCCTGCACCCAACTTTGTAATTCCAAGTCTGCTGATAAGTCTTGGGGAGTTTTGTAGTATATCTGCAAGTATTCAGATACAAACTTTTTAATGGCATTCCACAATAGCAAGCCATCGTCTCGATAAGGATAGTGAGGTAGGTTGTTTGGATCATCCATACCCCGATTTTTGAGTTCAGTAGGTAAGGAAAACTGATCTAAGCTCCATTCTGTATATGCGTTGACGACAATTTGCAATGACTCTTGCAGAGTTCCGGCTAGCAATTCGTCAACAGGCCCACCTCTACTAATTAGGCGCTTACGAGCCAAGTCATTATTAGCCAACATGAAACGGAAGTGAGGTTTTAGTAATAAGTTGAGAGGATGGTTCTCGGCTAGTTGACGCGCTGTAACAATAGCAAAGGGTTCCATAACAAGGTGAGTTCGGCACAGATGGCTACTCATTTCATGATGGTTAGCATCAGCAATTTGAACACAAAGCTTGGCATGAAACCAGGTTAAAGGGTCATCAAAAGGTGTAATCAACTGGCTCTGTTTACCATTTGCGGGGTTGATTTGGATCGCAATTGGTACGAGTTGACCGCGATCGCTAAAACCTGAGCTGCGCCAACAAAAGAAAGCTATAGGGGTTGGTAAATATTTCTTACCTCTTTCATAAGTACCTCCTTTAACAAACGCAAGCGCTCTGTAATCAGCTACATATAAATTTCCATTCGCAAGTTTTTCTACTAAGTTAATAGAGTCACCAAACTTTTCTTGCAGTTCTAAAATGGTAAAGGCGAAGCCATCTGGCATCTTTTCAATTCTGCGTAAAACTAAAGGATTTGCCCCACAAAGCCGTTGTTCACAAAAAGAGTCATCAGTTTGGTATGTTTTGATAATATTAGGTTTAGGCAAAACTGGAAAATAGTCTTCATAGTCTTGCAATTCATCTAAAGGATCCCATAAAGAACGGGTTTTAACGGCTAACATATTTATAGGTAGTTCTGCTGTCTCTAATGTCCGTTCAGCAATATACTTAGTTGAAAAACTTTCTATAGAAGGTACGTTTTTTAGCATTGCCATTGGTGCTAAAAAATTGTAATCAAATTCATACTCTCCTTGGTTTCTCTCTAGCAATATTTGACGTTTTGTAGGGTCAGGATCATTTTGAGGAAGGTATGGTTTCATAACTTTTTGTGCCAATTTAAGGTAAGAACAATAACAGGTAATTTTACCTCTAAAACCTGGGTTTTAAATTTTCACATAAAATATTTAACAGCCTTTATTTTGGTCTATCTGCAAAGGGTATCTATAAGTTTTAAACTGCTCACTATGAATCAGGCTGACTTATTGCTGTTATGCAAAATATCCATATTTGTAAGATTTCTTCACTGATAGTCAAATTCTCATGGGGAAATTACGTCATCAAGGGATTTGGAGAGACACTTGATACAGAAAGTGTGCGATCGCATCATAATAAAGAAATATTAAGCTGCACTCAGAAAACTCTCAATGAGCCAGACTACCTTAAATTTAGTTGCAATATCTATCTTTCTCATGACCCTATCGGTACTGCTAGGGCCATTCTTGAATTTGTCGCCAGCAGTACCGACACTTGCAACCTTCGCTATCTTAGGCATAGCTACGTTAGATAGTTTTAGCTTGCAAGGCAAGGGTGGTACTATTTTTTTGGATTGGATTGCTGGTTTTTCAAGTGAACACCGCGATCGCATCGTCCACCACGAAGCAGGGCATTTTTTGGTTGCTTACTTGCTGGGGATTCCCGTGACCGGCTATACACTCAGCGCTTGGGAAGCCTGGAAACAGGGGCAACCTGGGCAAGGTGGTGTTAGCTTTGATGATGGCGAATTGGCTTCTCAATTAGAAGTGGGTAAAATCAGTGCCCAAATGCTAGACCGCTACTGTACTGTTTGGATGGCTGGGATTGCTGCTGAAACCCTAGTTTTTAATAATGCTGAGGGTGGATCTGATGATAAAAGCAAACTGATTGGAGTCTTGACAGTTTTGGGCTTTTCTGAATCAGTTTATCAACAGAAACTGCGGTTTCATGCTCTCCAAGCAAAAACCCTAATACAAGAAAATTGGTCTAGTTACGAAGCTTTAGTTAATGCTATGCGACAACGCACTTCGGTGGAAGATTGTCAGACTGAGTTAAGAGTGGGGGATTAGGGGAAGAGTTAATGACAAGTAACAAATTATGAAGAAACAACTTTCAAATGTGAATGAGATACGTAGTTCGAGTGAATAACCCGATTACGCCCAGCATTTTTAGCCTGTAAGAGACATTGATCGGCACGATTCAATAGACTTTCTCCTTTTTCATCATCATCAGCTTGCAGACTGGCTGTACCCAGACTAATGGTGATATTAATTGTCAGTTTATTATTGAGTGCAAATGGTTCATCACTAACTACGCGATTAAGACGACGGGCTACTAATATTGCTTCCTCATCGGTAGTATTAGCCAGAAGAATCACAAATTCTTCGCCACCATAGCGAAATGCTGTGTCTTGACAGCGCAGATTGTGTCGTAGACGCTGACATAATACTTGCAAAATGCGATCGCCTACTAAATGCCCGTGAGTATCGTTAACTCTCTTGAAATGATCTACATCCAGAATAATCAAACTCAGGGAAGTTTTTTGAGTTCTCGCTCTTTGAATTTGCCTCGGTAAGTCCCATTCTAAAGCACGACGATTATTTAATTCTGTCAACGAATCGGCTAAGGCGATCGCTGATAACATATCATTTGTCCGAATCAAATCTCGATATTTTTGTGCTTTTCGCAAGCCAACAGTCAATTGAGCAAGTATTAATCCATGATTAGCAGTCAACTCTGCTAAATTATCATCTGTTTTTTCATCAAGAAGATGCCAAATATAAGCATCAGCTCCTTGCTTTAGGGCCGCAGCACTCATCTCTAATTCTCTGTGCCAACCCTTATTTCTATCAATAAGCTGCTGGAAACGATCCTCGAATAAAATACAATATATCCAGGATAGTTTTGTCTGCTCTTTCAACCAATTGCACAGTTCCATACTGCCATCCAAGCTAGCCTGCACAAGTATTATATCGGGGGGCGCTATTTTAATCCGCGACACTGCTTGATTCAGATTGTCTATAACTTCTACACTAAAAGCCGCCGCATAACGGATCTGATCTGGAAGTGTGGCGATAAAATTATTTTTTCCAAAGATCAGAATAGAAATATTCATTGCTTTATCTTTTATCCTATTTAAATTTTAAAGACATTAATTTGAGTAATTTACTAGTATCCTTGCCTAATATTAAACATCATCTTTTAGGCTGAGTTAGATTTCTGGCTATATATTTTTTTGTTACGACAAACCTCCAAGATTTTGCCAAATCTGCTCTCCTTTTAAGAATTTATATTTACTTCTAGCATTTGTGAAATATTCACTTCTGACAACTAATGTCTTCTTTAGACTATGTTTTTCAAACAGTAAAAATACTGAATAATATTAAGGCGTATTAAGCCTCTTCATGTGCTTTCTTAAGTGTTGTTTTGCTGATTAAATTACAAAAATATATAGCTCAAAATAACCTCCACATTAGAGAAATCAATTTATTTTTTGGTAGAAAAATAAAGAAATTATAAAATTTGTTAATTCAACGATCAAAATCTAAATTTGATTATTGAATTAAAAATATTATTTTTCATAGGTTAATTAAGCCTTTTGGTTTATAACTTAGGCTTTAATCAAGTATTAAGGTAAGAGCGGAATTGCAAAAAAAATGCAACCTAAATAGACAGTAAAACTCCCTGCTGCTATGGGCAGGAGCTTTCTGACACTAGTAAGCTCTAGAATTACAGAGCGAATTTATCAGGTGAAAAATACCCAAATTAAGTGAGAAGTGAAACTTGGGTTCACAATGTATTAGCAGGATAAATAAAATATCTCTGCCTATGTACTTTATCTGTGTTTCTTTGCTTAAGTCACATCTTTTGTTTAACTGCTTGTTTAATTGATTGCACCATCATAAAAATCTCGAAAAAAAGCTAAATAAAAAGTTTGATGTCAAAACCTGCCCCTAATGTGGGTAAATTAGTTGAATTTCGCCCTTAGTAAGGCAAGCAATATTTGATACTTTCAGTTTTAGTGCCATTTGCTACCCTAGTATGGGAATTTTAAACTATTTCTTAAGGATTAATCTTAAAGACTTAAGGATTAATCTTAAAGACCAAAATACGATGTCTAGGACGGGCGCAGATGCAGCACATCCTACCAGAGTTAGATAATGTGGGTCTAAAAGCATCCTCATCACTGCGTATAGCTCACAGACTTGGACAATTTGCTGGCGGTAATATGAAACAAAATGCAAGAATATATAAAGCTATTTATGAAAATACACTTACCCAGTGCCGCTACGCCCAAGTCTAGAGTCTAAAGTCTCAAGTTAAAAACACCTATGTCTTCAAATCCCCAGTACCTAAGCGGTAACGAAATTCGCAACACATTCCTCAACTTCTTTGCCCAACGGAGTCACCAAATCCTCCCAAGTGCCTCTCTCGTGCCAGAAGATCCAACCGTACTGCTGACGATCGCGGGGATGCTACCATTTAAGCCGATATTCTTGGGGCAGAGGACACCAGAATTTAAGCGGGCTACAACTTCACAAAAGTGTATCCGTACCAACGACATCGAAAATGTCGGACGCACTAAACGGCATCACACCTTTTTTGAGATGCTCGGTAATTTTAGCTTTGGGGATTATTTTAAAGAACAAGCGATCGCTTGGGGCTGGGAAATTTCTACACAAGTCTTTGGCTTTTCTCCCCAAAATCTGGTTGTCAGCGTTTTTGAAGAAGATGATGAAGCCTTTGCTATCTGGCGTGATCAAATCGGTGTACCGGTAGCCAGAATTAAACGTTTGGGCGAAGATGATAACTTTTGGGTATCTGGCCCGACTGGCCCTTGTGGCCCTTGTTCAGAAATATATTACGACTTCCACCCAGAACGCGGTGACGAAAATATAGATTTAGAAGACGATTCCCGGTTCATCGAGTTTTACAACCTCGTCTTCATGCAATATAACCGGGATGCTTCCGGCAATTTAACGCCGCTGCAAAACAAGAATATCGACACCGGTATGGGTTTGGATAGAATGGCGCAAATTCTCCAAAAAGTGCCCAATAACTACGAAACTGACCTGATTTTTCCAATTATCCAAACAGCAGGGCAAATTGCTGGTGTTGATTACCACAGCAGTGATGAAAAAACTAAAACTTCCCTAAAAGTCATTGGCGATCATATTCGCGCTGTTATCCACATGATCGCTGATGAAATTCGCGCTTCCAATGTGGGAAGGGGTTATGTACTGCGGCGATTGATTCGGCGGGTGGTGCGTCATGGGCGATTAATTGGGATTTCTGGTGAATTTACTACCCAAGTTGCCGAAACTGCGATCGCTCTTTCGGAATCAGCTTACCCCAATGTGCGTCAACGGGAAGCAGCAATAAAAGCTGAGTTGCAACGGGAAGAATCCAATTTCCTCAGAACTCTGGATAGAGGCGAAAAGCTTCTAGAAGAAATCATCCAAGAGGTGAAACAGCGAGGAAACACTCAAATTAGTGGTGAAAGTGCATTTACCCTTTATGACACCTACGGATTTCCCCTTGAACTTACTCAAGAAGTTGCTGAAGAAAATAATCTCACAGTTGATGCTGAGGGATTTGAGGCACAAATGGAAATTCAAAAAGGACGTGGTAGAGATGCACATGAAACCATCGATTTAACTGTCCAAGGTTCCCTCGACAAATTAGCAGAACACATCCAAGTCACCGAGTTTTTAGGCTACACTCAATCGGCGACGACGGCAATAATCGAAGCGATTTTGCTAGAAGGTGTTTCTCAAGAAGAAGTAGAAGCGGGGACACAAGTACAAATAGTCCTCGATAAAACGCCATTTTATGCCGAATCTGGGGGACAAATTGGCGATCGCGGTTATATCTCTGGTGATGGTATTGTTGTTCGCGTAGAAGACGTTAAAAAAGAATCTGATTTCTTTGTTCACTTCGGACGCATCGAACGCGGTACACTGCGCGTAGGCGATCGCGTCACCGCCCAAATTGATCCGGCTTGTCGCCGTCGCGCCCAAGCTAACCATACCGCAACGCACCTATTGCAAGCGGCATTGAAGAAAATTGTTGATGAGGGCATATCTCAAGCAGGTTCCCTAGTTTCCTTTGATAGATTGCGCTTTGACTTCAACTGTCCCCGCGCGTTGACAGCAGAGGAAGTTCAACAAGTTGAGGAACAGGTGAACAATTGGATTGCTGAGGCTCATGCTGCAAAGGTGGAAGTATTACCTTTAGCCGAGGCGAAAGCTAAGGGTGCTGTTGCCATGTTCGGCGAGAAATACGGTGATGAAGTGCGAGTGATTGACTTCCCTAGTGTATCAATGGAACTCTGCGGTGGCACTCATGTCAGCAATACTGCTGAAATTGGCGTGTTTAAGATTATCTCGGAAGCTGGCGTGGCTTCTGGGGTACGACGTATTGAAGCCGTTTCGGGGCCAGCAATCCTAGATTATCTGAATCTGCGGGATAAAGTAGTTAAAGATTTGAGCGATCGCTTTAAAGTGAAACCCGAAGAATTACCAGACAGAATTACAAGTCTGCAAAGCGAACTCAGAAATAGTCAGAAGGAATTGGAAACCTTAAAGGTACAATTAGCGATCGCTAAATCAGACAGTTTGCTACAAACAGCAGAAACCGTAGGCGGCCATAAAATTATTGTCGCCCAATTAGAAAATGTCGATCCAGAATCATTGAAAACCGCAGCCGAACGCCTGTTACAAAAAATCGGTAACGGTGCAGTGGTACTAGGTTCTGTTCCCGAAGCCGATAAAGTCAGCATCGTTGCAGCTTTTAGTCCAGAAGTTAACAAAAAAGGTTTACAAGCTGGTAAATTTGTCGGTGCGATCGCTAAAATTTGCGGCGGCGGCGGCGGCGGAAGACCGAATTTAGCCCAAGCTGGCGGACGCGATGCGAGTAAATTACCAGATGCGTTGGGACAAGCGGAAAGTGATTTAAAGTCCGCATTGGCTTAACCCATATCTGACAATCCCCAGTTCGTTGCTATTAGCTTTGGAGTTAATATAGCAATACTAAATCATTCGTGAAAAATTAGATCCCCGACTTCTTTGAGAAGTCGGGGATCTGGACATCAATCTTTAAGCGGACATAATAAAACTGATAATTAATGACTATTAGCTAGAAGTTTTTGGTAGCGCGGCGGTAATTTGCCGGATCATCATGACTTTCCAATAGGGTATGGGAGCAAGCAATACAGTCCCAGTTCCCTCAAAAGTATTGACGAGAAATTCACCAGAAGTCATCGAACCTAAAAGAGATTTGGTAGCTTTTTCAACGCGATAATTTAAGGTATTTGTGCGAGCGATCGCAAAATTTCCATCAACAACTAATCGGTCATTTTGTAAATTTATTACTTCTACAGGGCCTTGTGCTACCATTACCACTTTACCCCTACCTTTGACTTTTGTTTGAAACAAACCCTCGCCACCAATTAAGCCTGATACAAATTTGTTTCGTTCAATTCCTACTTCTATACTGCCATCGCTAGCCCAATAAGCGCCAGTATCTAAAATCCATTCACTACCGTCTAATTCTAGAATGTGATATCCCGCTAAAGACGGCTCTAAATATAATTCACCCGTACCTGTATATGTAGGACGGAAAATGTTTTCTCCCGTAGCTAAGGATTTTAAAAACCCGCCTGCTGAAGGGGCTTTAGATTGCATCTGAACGTTGCCACGAATATAGTACATAGCACCAGATTCAGTCCGTACTGTTTCATTTTGCAAAGTGACCTTGACTAAACGTAAGCTTTCTTTTTCGATTATTTCAAAATGTGCCATAACTTTCCTATTGTTTTTTGCACAAATATGTACTTGGCTGTTAGCCAGAATTCATATACATTTTTGGCATCTATTTTTACAAATGGCAAGTAGAGACTTCCAGTTAAAAAAATATCCCGTCATAAGGACTTGCGCCCCTACAAATCTATAAATCATTTGGGATAATTTATTTTTTGCAAGTCCCTTAGATAAATTTAATTACTGTTTAATTGAATGCGAGATAAATTAGTTTAATAGAAAGACCTCTCCCTGGTTTTACTATATTCAACTCTGTCCCTCTCCGATTCAGAGAGGGACAGAGTTGAACGAAAATTTAAGCTAGGGAAAGGAATCTTTAACTCGATACAGTTCAGTTAAGTATTTCTTTATTCTCTCTGTGCCCTCTGCGTCTCTGTGGTTCGTAAAAAATTAACTTTGACAAAGAGTTTTAGCCTTAACTGAACCGTATTTATCTTTAACTGACATTAATTTAGAGTGAATATTTATAATTTAAAAAAATAGTTGATGAATATTCACTCCCAAGTTTTAGCTCCAGATTTATGTTTATTGCTAACTTCTAAGGGAAGGAAAATCGTCAAAACTTCACCATAATGTGGACGCTGACGCACAATCAATTTACCGCCGATCGCCTGAAATAAATGCTTGGTTGCAGCAATATTCAAACTAATCGTACCCGTTTCTGGTTGGAACATCAGCAATTGACCAAGAGCCTTGCGAATTGGTGGCGTTGCAGGTGTGGCGGATTTACTGGAATCTTTGCACCCAAATTGGGGCGATAATTGTAACTTCAGTTGATCTCCAGCCGGAATAACTTGCACTTGAATATGGCTACCAGAAGGTAAGCTGCGAGTGAAATTCTCTATCAAACCGGTGAGTACCTGATCGAGCATCATGGGATTACTTACCACAGTTGGTAGTTGCTGGGGTAAAACAACATTTAAAGTTAAGTTCCGGCGATGCGCTGCTTGTTCCCACCGAGGAATGCTCTGCTGCAACACTTGATCTAAAGACATCGGTGTGAGTTGAGTTTTGGAACATTTTGTAGAAGCAGTAGTTTCTAATTCTGCTGCCTTAAACAACAACTCCATGCGATCAATTTGCTCAGTACACTCGTGATCGATAATTTTTAAGCGATTGATCACACTAGCATCTAAATCTCGCCGCTTCAGCAGCAGACGAGTCATGGTGCGAATAGTTGTTAAAGGGGTGCGGACTTCGTGAGCGAAGGCTTGGAGCAGTTCGACATCAGGATTTGGGGATTGGGGATTGGGCATCCCTTCGACTTCGCTCAGGGCAAGTGGGAATTGGGAATTGGGAATTGGGAATTGGGAATTGGTATTTTTCCCCCTGCTCCCTGCTCCACTTCGGCTACGCTCAGTGACCACCTGTTCCCCTGCTTCTTCCCCAGTCTCTTCTGCTTCTGTTAATTCCTGAAGCAGCAACTGACTAAACTGAATCATGATGCGGCAATCTGGTGCTACCGGAGAATATTGTTGTACTAATACATCCAGGCGAGCAAAAAATTCTGGATTAGCCAGCATTACTCTCGCACCTAGCGATCGCCAAGCTTGCTCTACTACTTCCGGCTCAAAAGAAAATGAAAAGGTTTTTTTACCGTTTTTGTGGGTTGCTAAAACCAGTACTAATCTAAATTTATCTGTAAAAACTAAGCAAAACTGCTCTGTCCCCAGAGGATCGGCAGGTAATAAGGGAAGTACCGATTCATGAGGAGCGATTTCTTCATCTATAGGTGCAATCGCATCTGGCATCTGAAATGGCATCAGTGCCAAGGGATTAAACGGTTTTGCTGTGAAAGTTACTGTTTGTAAGTTTTGAGTCAGTTTTGGCTGACTGAATAAGGGTGCAGGTGCAGCTAAAACTAATCCTTGGGTTGTGTCAACTGAATTAGCTGCTAAAGTATTTAATAGCAAATGTTCAGTTGCTGCGAGGCTGACACGCCACTGCCGCTCTGCTTTACCAGGTGAACATTCAGCCACACTTGATTGATTTTGGGCCAAGATTTCGCTCAAACTTGGCAATATCCATTCGTACACAGGCTTTCACCCCTTAATTCAAGAGCGACTAACAGCGTCTAAGGTAGACATTTCGCTACTACCTACGAGGTTATAACCATTTATGTACTGTTGAAAGTGGTAGAACCGAACAATTCGGGCGCAATTTCCCCTATGTAGCGATGTCTACGCCAGGCTACGTCTACGTAGTTATAGGCTGAAAAACACTCATACTTAACCTATTATGCGATCGCTGATTGATGATTATGCTAATTTCCCTGCGCGAATCGGGATTGCAATCACAAACTCTGCACCCTGTCCCGGTGATGAAATACATTCCAAAGATCCACCATGCTTTTCAGTAATTATCTGGTAGCTGATTGATAATCCCATACCAGTCCCCTTACCAACTGCTTTTGTGGTGAAAAAAGGGTCAAATAAACGCGACTGAATTTCTTGTGGAATTCCCGATCCATTATCAGCAATTCGAATCACAGCATTTTCATTTACCTGTCCCGAAGAAATACGAATCAAGGGATTTGGACACAGTTCTTTTTGGAAACACTCTTCCAAAGCATCGATTGCATTTGCCAAAAGGTTCATAAATACCTGATTCATTTGCCCTGCAAAACATTGAATTTTCGGTATTTCCCCATACTCTTTAACCACTTCAATTTGAGGGCGATTATTTTGTGCCTTGAGCCGATGTTGCAAAATTAACAGGGTACTGTCGATTCCTTCAAGCAAATCAGCCGTTTTAAACTCAGCTTCATCCAACCGAGAGAAAATTCGGAGACTGAGAACAATTTCTCGGATGCGTTTAGCCCCCATTTTCATTGAGGTTAACATCTTAGGCAAATCTTCTATTAGGTACTCAATATCATTTAGTTGGTTAGCATTTTGAATTTCTAGGTCTGGATAGGGGTAGTGTTTTTGATAAAGCTTAATTAACAGCAACATCTGTTGAGTGTAATCATCAGTGTATTCGAGGTTGCCGTAGATAAAATTAACCGGATTGTTGATTTCATGGGCAACTCCCGCAACTAGTTGACCCAGGCTTGACATTTTTTCAGATTGAATTAATTGGGTTTGGGTTTTTTGCAGGTCTTTTAGAGCTTGCTGAAGTTCCGCTTCTGCTTCTTGGCGTTCGGTAATTTCGTCTCGTAATTGTTCATTGGCGTTGACCAATTCATTTCTGGAATATTGCAGATCATCCGCCATTTTATTGAACGAGGTGGCTAACTCGCCAATCTCATCCTGGGAGCGAATACTAACTCTAGTATCTAGTTTACCTTCAGCCAGATTTACCACAGCTTGCTGGAGTTGTTTAATCGGTTTTGAGATGCTTCTAGAGAGCAGATAACCTGCTGCTAAAGCAAATACACTACATCCCAAAGTGATGAACAACGTCACAATAATATTCTTTTGGGCTGTTGCTAGTGCTGCTTTGTAAAGCGGTGTATATTCCAAAATTACTGCCCCAATTGTTTCACCGTTGTTAGTCTTAAAAGCAACAGCAATCAATTGAATCCCATTTGGGTATTCAGGACTGGACTCAACATAAGTTCTTGGTATCCCATCTTGAATAGTTTTACCAACTTCATTATTGCGATCGTGATCTAATCGCGTACCGATATCTTCTGCAACTACATCTGCCAGAATGATTTTATTACGATCTACAATTTCTAGATCGCGCTGACGTTGATTATGTAGCGATTCTACATGATCTTGTAAATGGGCTAGCATTTTCTCACGCGATCGCAGTTCGTGGTATTCAAGCTCATGGCTTACAAAATATCCCAGTAATCCAGCAACCTCTTCAGCTTCTTGTTGAGCAAGATACTTAGCCATCTTCAATTGTTGATGGGCACTAATCGCACCAACGATTACTGAGATGGTAGCCATTCCCAGAATACCCGAAATTAATTTTTGACTAATTTTCATTCCTTGCTCGAAACCTCAAGTACTTGCTACTGTTCTGATTCAGTTTTGGGAAATTTGCCCTGGTTTTAAAATTCCCAGATATGTGTCTGAAAACTACAGAATCAACAGCTATTAGCCAAATCTTTAATCTGAGTCTGTCTTGACGGCATTTTTTGAGTAGATTAGCAATAGACTATCTCAAAGGCAATTTATGACTTCTTTTGAAACTTCGGCTGAAGATTTGGTACTAGTTGCTGGTGCTACTGGTGGAGTCGGGCAACTAGTGGTAGGCAAACTCCTAGAAAAGGGTTTGAAAGTTCGCGTTCTGACACGCAATACCGCAAAAGCCGAAGAAATGTTTAACCAAAGAGTGCAAATTGCCGTTGGTGACATCCGCCAGCCAGCTACACTCCCAGCTGCAACACAAGATGTCACCCACATCATCAGTTGTACTGGAACCACCGCCTTTCCCTCTGCGCGATGGGAGTTTGACCAACCCCCGAACTTGCTTGAATGGGGAATAACTTTCCTTAACCCCAAATCTAGCGAAGCAAAAGCAAAGAATAGTCCAGCCAAGGTTGATGCCCAAGGTGTCAGCAACCTAGTTACAGCAGCACCCCAGAATTTGCAGCGATTCGTTTTCGTCTCTTCCTGTGGAATTCACCGTAAAGATCAGTTTCCTTTTAGTATTCTTAATGCTTTTGGCGTGTTGGATGCCAAACAAAAAGGTGAGGAGTCCATTATTAATTCAGGATTGCCCTACACGATTATCCGCCCAGGACGCTTGATTGACGGGCCTTATACTTCATACGACCTCAACACACTGCTAAAGGCCAAAACAGGTGGTAAATCTGGTGTGGTGATAGGCATTGGGGATACACTTTCGGGTGATACCAGTCGGATTGATGTAGCAAACGCTTGCGTGGAATGCCTTTTTCAGCCAAGTAGCTCCAAGAAAATTTTTGAAATAGTCAACCAGGGACAAAGACCACCTGTAATTGATTGGGAAACTCTTTTCTCTAAACTTAAGTAAAAAATAATAATTTTACTAAAGGAGCATAGTAGTTGTAGAGTTTGCTCTCCTCAAATGCTTGAATTATGATATCTCGTTCTTCCTTAGTGAAGGGATTAATTTCATATTCTGCCGATTCTGACTTCGGTATCTGAATATCTTTTGCCATACTTTGGAAGAGATTTGATTCAATCAGCTGACTCTTACAGCACTTCCAGCAGCTATGAGGTACATCCTAAAAGCTGAAAGCAATGATAGCAGAGGGGCAAGGAGAAAACTATATTGCATAATAGCCGGAAGCGCTGTAAGTGCCCAATCACAGCAAGCATTTATATTTGTCAAAGTACGTTTAGCTGCATTAGCACTGAGATTTGCAAGTAAATAGTCTCGAATTGCGATCGCATCATCTAAAGTTTTATTTGCTAACTTAGCAATGTAATTGTGATACTTGCGGTAGTCAACTGCATAAGTAGAAGGACTAACCTGTGGTTTTTTAAACTCAGCGTATTTTTCCCATAATTCTCCCAAGTCTAGTTGGGGGTTAAGTGAAGGGGTAATTGGGGTAATTGGGGTAACGGTGCTTAATGAAGCTGCTGGTTTGTACTTAACTAAACTGGCATCAAACTCTCCATAGTCAATATCCCTCTGGATTTTTGTCGCCAAAGCCGATGCTTGATGTCTTCCAAAAGGTGTATCATCGTGCCTTGTTGAAAGATAGAAACGCTTGGTTTTTAGCTCTCCAGTGGGCATAATAATAGGATGAGAAAAAACTAATTGGAGACTGCCGTTAGAGTTCTTAATCTGCACTGAACCCCGACGGGCAATACTTTAAGCTTTTTGAGATTCCATAAGGGTAATTAACTGGGGTAAAGACCTCTAACTTACATTTTTACCCCAGTTTTACCCCAGTTCTTTACCCAAACTACCCAAAATAACCCCAAAAATCTCTGAAGGCTTTTAAAACAAGCCTTTAACGCCCAAGAAAAAAGGGCTTGAAAACCCTGTAAAGCTTATATTTCTTAAAAGGCGGCACCCAGATTTGAACTGGGGGTGGAGGTTTTGCAGACCGGTAGCTTCACACCCTTTGGACACTCAAGCGCTCTTGTGGTCGATAATCCAGCCAAACTATCTTGACTTTGGCTATCAAACTGGCTATCATCATGGGCATAAAGGTCATTGATAGCCAAAATGAGCATAGTAAAAAGCGCTAGGGGTAATGTAGGAGTAGAGGAGTACCGAGGGAAGTTAAGGCTCCGGTTGCCCCGATTAGTTACCCAGGCAGGTCAGAACAGATATCTAAATACTGGGCTGGATGTTAATGAGATTAATCGGCGGAGGGTTGATTCAGTAGCCAACTGGATAGAGGAAGAGATAATCACTGGGCAGCTTGACCCAACCCTTGAGCGCTACAGAGAGAAACTAGATAGCTACAGAAAACCTCAGTTAACCCTAGTTAAGCCTAATACACCGCAGACAGACATCATGGGGCTATGGGAGCAATACTGTGCTTATATGAAGCCTCAGCTAGCCTCTACCACATATAGGCGAGATTATGCCAGAAAGTATACTAATCATATCAAGGGGCTACCGACTAAAGACTTGAGTCAGGCGATCGCTATCAGAGATCATCTATTAACCCAACTAACCCCGAATGCAGCTAAGAGGGTACTGACTTACCTAGCGGCTTGCTGTAAATGGGCTGTTGGCTCCGGTCTGGCAAAAGATAACCCATTTGCCGGAATGTCAGAAGACATCAAGCTACCTAAGCATGATTCAGATGCCATTGACCCTTTCAGTAGGGTAGAAATGAATATTATTATCAAAGCATTTGAGGATACCCGACCCCATTATGCGCCCTTTGTTAAGTTCATGTTCTGGACTGGCTGTAGAACTGGGGAAGCCATAGCGCTCCAATGGCAACATATTAACTCCGATTGCACTCAGATTACTTTCTCAGAATCCTATGATAGCCAGCTAAATATTAGGAAGGGTACTAAAACAGGCAAGGCTAGGAAGTTTCCATGTAATAGTAAACTTAATAATCTCTTAATGTCTATTAGACCTACCCAACCTCTACCAGATCAGTCAGTATTTACTAGCCCTACTGGGGGAATAATCAGTAATACCCGATTTTCTACTCAGGTCTGGAAAGGGGGCAGAACAAGCAACAAAAACTACAATGGGGTTATTCAGGGGTTATTAGATGAGGGTAAAATAGATCGCTATCGGTGCCCATATAATACCCGGCATACTTTCATTACCCTAATGCTGGCTGAGGGGTTAACAGTCTCTACAGTGGCAAAGTTGGTAGGAAATAGCCCAGAGATTATTCTGAAACATTATGCGGGTAATACAGTGCCCTTAACCCTGCCAGAACTCTAATGATCGGGTTAACCCCCTAAATAACCCCCGGACTATTCCAGGGGTTTTGTTGTTAGTTACTGGGATTTCAGGAAGTCTAGCCAAGTGTCCAAGGGTCTAAATAAATGCCTGGGCACTCCATAGGATAACTCTTGAGATTTTATTCTTAACCAGCTTGTCTCTCTGGTTAGCCTATCCGCCTCAGTTACCCTGGCTTCCCCTGTGTTGCGATCGATGGCAACTACAAAGTGAACTGGGAACCGATAGCGCTCCCATCGGCTTGCTATACCGCCTACCAATATGTTATGGTTCTCAAAGATGCCTAATTTGGACTTTACTTCAATGTTATAACCTTTACCTCTGTGGATAACTCTTATGTCCCTTTGGTACTTTGGGTATAAGTCTTGGGCTAGCTTAGACTGACTCCGCGATCGCCAGTTATCCGGGTCAGGCTTGTAACTTCCATAAACCGATCGGTATGTCATGTACTGGTCTAGCTGGTAAACCCGGTCTAACCCTTGAGTCTTAAGGTACTCAGCTAGGCTATATTTCCATGAGTTACCACAGGCTAGCCGAGACTCAAATGTATCGGTGAAATAATCGCTATGGCTCTTTTCCCCATTGAGGGAGATATGTGTTATACTAGTTATAGACATATTGAATCTTTTTATTGTTTTGGTTGCTCCCTTTGGTACTGGTAATACCTGGGGGAGCTTGACTACTTTGGGCTTAAATCGAAATATTTCCCAGGTTATCGGAACATTTCGATAAAGGTTTAGCCTTGGCGCGGTTAGGGTTGGATGATGCCTTGATAACCCTGCGCTGCCTTTGTTTACCCTCAAGGACTTTTATTAAGCGCCTTTGCTGTGCCAGGGTCAACTGGTCAAATATATTCCTTTGGTCAGTATTCAAATCAAACTTAATAAATACTTGGTTGCGATTAATCATTAGGTTCCTTTGTTTGATATTGGGTATTTAGGTCTGGAAAATGAGTCTCAGGTAATCCAAGCTGCTCCTCAAGGGAACCAAGGTTAATACTGACCGAGATATTAGGTTCTGGTAGAGTCTCCCTAGCCATCCGATCCTTAACTAGCTGACTAGCCCATTCCCCCATTTCCTTAAGCATCCTGGCAACTCTTAGGTTGTTATCAGCATTGAACTGGGCGGCTAGGGAATCAACAGCCTCTAGAGCGATCGCCAGTAACCTTTCTTGTCTGTCATCGGTGGTCAAACCATCTGCTGAGACATTAGTAGTTAACCTTGGGGCTACCGGGTTACTCTGGGCTATTGTTGTGCGTTGCAGGGGCTTTGAATGCTTTTTATGGCTATAAATCTGCTGAGGGGTTACAGATACTCCTAGAGTTATCAAGTAGACATCTCCGAAAACAGTTAAAGCCCTTGTGTGGCTAGGCTGTAGCCCGTAAATGCAATCATCTTAAATTAGTTACTCTGTACGATAAAACAA
>NZ_JBALEQ010000133.1:0-25842 GCF_036917775.1 Nostoc sp. | reverse complement strand
GTTTAATACCTAAGATTATTCATACTTTTGCTAAGTCTCTGATTAACTCAGCCCTGCTGGGTCATTTTGCATGGCTTAGTCTAAACTCCAGTTAGTAGGAGAAGTTGCTCGATATTACACAAAAGCATTCGTCTCTTACTCTTCTAAAGATCGGATAGAAGTTCTTAAAAGGGTGCAGGGACTTGCTGTAAGTGGCATTACAGTTTTTCAAGATATCCTTAATTTAGAACCTGGCGATCGCTGGGAGCAAGAACTTTATCGCAACATTGATGAATGCGATCTGTTTCTACTATTTTGGTCTACTGCTGCGAAAGAATCGCCGTGGGTGCATAAAGAAGTATTATATGCCCTTGAACGACAAGGATCTGATGGATTGCGTTCCCCCGAAATTATTCCTGTAATCATTGAAGGGCCACCACTTGTTCCTCCACCCCCTGAATTGCAGGATCTTCATTTTAATGACAAACTTCTTTACTTAATGGTGACACCTAAATAGCAGGTGGCGAACCAATTTGAGTATCACGCCAGCCACCTAATTTTTAGTTTTTTATCTTGCCCATTGCTGCAAGATATAAGTATAAAAAGCGTCTTTATCTACTTTATCCATCGCATAAATTTTCCGACCGCCAGAAACTACTTTAGTTCTTCCCTGACTGACTCCAGTGGTGATAATTTCTGTTTCCCATTCGCGTAATTGATAATATTCTGGGTGTGCTAGATAAGCTGTCGCCAGCACATCCCAAAAATAATAATCTTGGGGAATAACTAGCGCATAACATTGTCCGGCTAAATCAGAGATGGGATAGTGGCGTTGTCGCCCCATTTTTTGCACTAATTCTGATGTAACTGGGACATTGTTAGTTAAATCCAAAGGACACATAATAATTTCAATTTGTGTTTGCCATACCCGCGCTGCTGAAACCGCGTCCCAATAAACATTCCACTCGGCAGAACCATCTTGTCCAGGTTCTAAACTTTTTTCTACATTGCCACCGACATTCAAAGCACCTCCCATCCACACAATTTTGTGAATTTTGGCTTCAATATCCGGTGCTTTGTCTAAAGCTACTGCAACGGTGGTCAACGGCCCAGTTACCATCAACGTTACGGGGTCTGATGCCTCACGCAACACCTTAATCATGAAATCTTGACCTGTTTCGGCAACTAGAGGCGTAGTAATGGTTTCGCTTTGATTGAGAATGGGGAGATGGTCAACGATAAAGGAATCACGGCGATAGAGAGTAGGAAATGGATTGATACCGCGCACAGTACTTTCTGCTACCGAGATATGAGAAAATCCCATCAAATCGAGAATTTTACGTGTGGCGTTAACAGCCGGTTGGACGTAGCAATCAGCTGGAGTGACAACAATGCCAAGGAGTTCGATATGATCCATCGTCAGCAGCAACATAGTTGCCAAATAGTCATCTACACCGCCATCGTGATCCATTAATACAAGTTGTTTTGACATAAAAGGAGATATTAATATGGATGAGTTTATGGAAGCTGCAATTCAAGAAGCAAAACAAGGCAGACAAGAAGGTGGAATTCCTATTGGTTCGGTTCTCGTCAAAGATGGCAAAATTCTCGGCAGAGGACACAATAAACGTGTGCAAGATGGCGATCCTGTCACGCACGCTGAAATCGATTGTCTCCGCAATGCTGGGAGAGTTGGCAGCTATAGAGGCACTACACTTTATTCAACTTTAATGCCGTGTTACCTGTGCGCTGGGGCTGTGGTGCAATTTGGTATTAAAAAAGTCATCGTTGGAGAATCTAGAACTTTTCCTGGTGCTAAAGAATTTATGGTATCTCACGGTGTGGAAGTAATTGATCTTAATCTTGACGATTGCGAACAAATGATGAGTGAGTTTATTGAAACGAATCCCGAACTTTGGAATGAAGATATTGGGAATTAGGAATTGGGAATTGGGAATTGGGAGTAGCCTTGTCAAGGTGACTTTCTTTTGATAGGAGAAGAAGGTAATTCACTGCCAAGCATTCAACCCAGACAAAAAAGTTACCTTCACACGGATACTCATCACTCCTAATGCAGCAAAAGTGTGCTGTTATTGTCAATCAGTGTAAGAGTTCCACCAGTGGCCATACCTGGGTTGGACTGTGCTGATGCACTATAAGTCTCAATATAGCGACGCACTTCTAATGGAAACTGGGGATAGTCTAATACTGCATCTCCATCGGCAATAGTTGCCCAGAAGTCTCGCAAACTAGGAGCTAATCTTTTCGCCTGTGATAGTGGTAAGTTTAATGGAGAGTGAGTTAGTAGCTTGATTAAGAAGGGGAAAGAGCGATCGCCCATCCATTGCCGCGATGAGTGTTGCAAGTCGGGGAAATCAGGCACTGACTCTACCCGATGGGATACAATTTGCAACGATTCTTTACCTTGGTTATCCCGATGAAACTCTAGCACCCGATAAGGGTGAGGATAGCTCACTAAAGAACCAGTGGTAATATCATATACTCCATCTGAGTAAGCAATATCCTGAACGTGCAAGTGCCCCGTAAATACTAGCTTGACTCCGTAGCGCCTCAGCAACTGCAACAGTTCTGCTGAATTGGACAACATATAGCGATTTGCCAGTGGATGGTTCGCTTGATTGGGCAAATGTTCCACTACATTATGATGCACCATCACCAAAACTAATTCATCAACAGATGCGGTCAGCACCTCTTCTAACCACCGTAGCTGTTTGGCATCCAAAGACCCTACCTGCTCACCTTGGTCATTAAAGGAGTTAGAATTGAGTCCAATCAGTTTAACTCCAGGGAGTAACTGACGAATGTAGTACATTTGCTGCGGATCTTCATAGCCAAACTTCGTGTAATAGTAGGGAAAATCCGCAAAAGCAATTGATTGCTGATCGGCCAACATCACGGGAACGTCATGATTACCAGGAACAACATAGACGGGAAAAGGTAGCTTGGCTAAACATTGTTTTAACCAGGCGTGGTTCTCTGGTTCGCCGTGCTGGGTTAAATCTCCTGGCAACAATAAGAAATCTAAATCGAGTTGTATTAAATGTTCCAGTACACTTTGAAACGCCGATATACTGACTTCTACCAGATGAAAACGGCTAGGATGATCCCAGATTGTGTGAGGAAGTGCCAGGTGTAAGTCGCTGACTACCGCAAAGCGAAAATTGAGAGTCATTGATTTATGAAAATGTTAAAAGCAGGGGTTAAAATAAGCCTTTTCCCAAAAGTATAACGCTTGCTTTGTTTCGCTGCTCAGGAGTGCATCTACTTAATATTTGTATACATTAAACATAGATTACACGCTATAGTGACAATTAATTTCGAGGCTGAATATAACCATTAATCTGCAAAAACTATCGGAGATTTGATTTTAAAGATTTAATAATCAACGGTTAAATAACTGAGCGATCGCTTCTTTCTACACGCAAACAATTCAATATTGTTATAGCGATTCTGTATGAAGATGCGCTAAACCATATTTAGGTATAAGAAAGAAAAACGAACCGCAAAGGACGCATAGACGCGGAGCGGCTTCCCGCAGGGTAGGACACGAAGAAAGAAAGAAGAAGTTAAAAGGGTTTGGCGCAACCTCATAAATAAATGGTATTAGCAGCACGAAATCCGTAAGCGTAGCCCTTCTCTACGAGAGGCTGCGCTCAGGAACCACTTGTCGTAGACATCGCTTTCTTTGTTGGCTTCTCTGCTACTCCCCTTTTCGGTAAAATAACTTAGCAGATCGCTAAGGAACAGGTTCAGGATCATGGCTCAAGCTAGTATTGGGATTATTGGTGGCAGTGGTCTGTATAAAATGGACGCGCTCAAAGATGTCGAAGAGGTGCATATCCAAACCCCCTTTGGTTCACCATCTGATGCTTTGATTCTGGGAACATTGGATGGTACAAGGGTAGCTTTTTTAGCGCGTCATGGTCGTAATCATACACTGTTACCCTCTGAGTTACCGTTTCGCGCTAATATCTACGCGATGAAGCAATTGGGTGTGAAGTATTTAATTTCAGCTAGTGCTGTGGGTTCCTTGAAGGAAGAGGCGAAACCACTGGATATGGTGGTGCCAGATCAGTTTATTGATAGAACGAAAAATCGGATTTCAACCTTTTTCGGTGAGGGAATTGTTGCTCACATTGCCTTTGGCGATCCAATTTGTAAGAACTTGGCTGCTGTATTGGCAGATGCGATCGCATCTCTCAATTTACCAGAAGTTACTCTCCATCGCGGTGGCACTTATGTGTGCATGGAAGGGCCAGCTTTTTCCACTAAGGCAGAATCAAATCTTTACCGCAGTTGGGATGCAACAATCATTGGGATGACGAATTTACCAGAGGCGAAGTTGGCAAGGGAAGCGGAAATTGCATACTCAACTTTAGCGCTGGTGACAGATTATGATTGTTGGCATCCAGACCATGACAGTGTGACAGTGGAATTGGTGATTGGCAATTTGCTGCGGAATGCTGTGAATGCTCAAAAGGTGATTCAAGAAACGGTGCGGCGCTTGAGTGAAAATCCGCCAACCAGTGAGGCGCATTCGGCGTTGCAGTATGCGATTTTGACTCAGTTGGATAAAGCACCAGCCGCGACGAAGGAAAAGTTAGGGTTATTGTTACAGAAGTATTTGTAGTATTGGTGGTGATTGAGCAATGTCTACGCCTACGCAGTTTCTTGGTACAGTTTTGCGTAAAGCGTAGCGTTATTTAATGCAGGAGAATGTATTGGCATTGTTAGCCGACACAATGGGATTGTCAGGCGACACAATGGCATTGTTAGCCAACGCAATGGTATTGTTAAGCGACGCATTGGCATTGTCAGCCAACACAATGGCATTGCAGGGGATTGCAAAATTTAATTTGCTACGAATTAATGAAATGCTGTATTTAGATTAGAGCAAAAGCGATCGCTATGACGGGCTATTCGGTAACGCACCATTATTTGAAATAAAGGAACTGATTAAAAGGTTATTACGGAGTGATGCTATGCGCGAGTCTGTAATTTATCAGGATATCCAGCAGGAAAAAGCTTTATCGATTGTTTTACGGCTACTTCGCCGTAAAGTCGGAACTGTTCCACCTGCACAGCTATTGAAAATTCAAGCTTTAGACTCAATACAGTTGGATAATTTGGCTGAGGCTTTACTTGATTTTTCGGGTTTAAGCGATTTAGAAGCTTGGTTGGCGCAAAATCAAGGTTAGTGATGCTATGCACGAGTCTGTAATTTATCAGGATATCCAGCAGGAAAAAGCTTTACAGCGCTTCCGGCTATATGCAATATAGTTTTCTCCTTGCCCCTCTCCTATCAAGTCATACTCTATCGATCTTCGAGAAAAAATAGTTGCAGCACATATTCAGAAAAACATCTCAATCAGGAAAGTAGCTAACATATTTTCCGTGTCAAAGAGTTTAGTGCAAAAGCTTATAAAACAACAAAAAGTTGATGGAAATTTACAACCGAAGCTGCGAGAAAAACCACAATTTAGTCATCTAACAAATGCTGAAATTCCTGATTTTAATCCAATTGAATTATGGTGGTCACAACTCAAATCTTTCTTACGCAGTTTTGCTCCAACTACGACAGAAATGGTTGATAAACTAATCTCACTTGCACTCGAATTAATAAATCATCAACATTTAAGAAACTGGTTTGCTAGTTGCTGCTACTGTACCTCATAATAGCCGGAAGTGCTGTAAAGGGCTAGTGATTAAAAAGTTAGGACCGACTTGAGTAACCAGACCTTCAGACTTTGCAAAACCTTTTTCTAGCTATTTTGGGTTGATATGCGTAGTTTACCGCCGTAGGCATCGCTCTTTCAAATCAAAGCCTTGACATATCATTCAAACTCAGTTTCGCAGAAAGCTTTTAACAAATCAATACAATTAGCGATCGCTCCTAAATGAGCAATTTCATAGCCATGTGTGTTTTGGGTAGGAAATGCTAAACACGCAGCACGCCCAACATGACCAAATTTCATGGCAATGGAAGCATCACTACCAAACCCGCTCAAAATTGTAAATTGCACAGGCATATCCAACTGTTTGGCACATTGGCGTAGTTGTCCATTTAGCCCTTCATCATATATCCCATAAGCATCTTGAGATAAAAGTATAGGACTTTCCCCATCTTTAATTGGATATTCTTCGGATAATGGACAAACTTCTAAAGCAATTAACGCATCTAAGGATTGATTTTGGGTGAAAAATAGCGCTCCAATTGCTCCTACTTCTTCTTTGGCTGAAGCTACCAAATAAACATCAACAACTGGCTGTTTCAGATTTTCAGCCAAAGCTAGCAAAATCGCAACAGAGGCTTTGTTATCCAAAGTGTAACTGGCAATATGATCCTTTAACCTAATTGGATGCTTGCGATGCTTGCCGATTACCATTTTAGTTCCAGGTCGAATGCCAGCTGCTTCTAATTCAGCAGATGTGAGCTTCGTTTCAATCCAGGCATTTTCCCACTTTACAGTAGTATCTTCCTGCTGCACTTTCTGGGGCGATTCATGGGAAACGTGGCGGGAACCAAAGCTGAGAATACCGCTAATGGTTTCGTTATCTCCCAGTAAATCTACAACGCCTTCGCCATAAACCCACGGGAAAGAACCGCCGAGTTTGCTGACTTTGACACGACCTTCATCACCGAGACTCTTGACAATTGCGCCGATTTCGTCTTTGTGTGCGGTGATGGCGATCGCTCGGTCTGGATTTTTCCCTGGAATCTTGGCAATAATATTATCGGCGCGATCGCACCAGACTTCCACACCCAGCGCCGCAAATTTTTGCATCAACAACTGGTTAATCTCAGCTTCTGCACCACTAGGAGAGTGGTGCATAACTAATTCTTCAATAATTTCAAATAAGCGATCGTAATCCCACATCAATACAGTTAGTTTAGTTTTCAGCTGTTGTATGAGACAATTGTGCATCAACAACCCGACCTGTTGACACAAGTACCGATCTTTTTTGTTGACGCTTCAATACTCCTACCGCACCAAAAGCACCAAGGGCTAAAATCCCCAAATTTATTGCAGGTTCAGGAACAGACTTAGCCTCAATCGCCGCCAGTGCAGCATCTGCAACTAACTTATGAACGCCTGTTGTTGGATGCACGGAGTCAAAGAACAAATAATCGTTTGGTTGGGAGCATACACTGACGGTTGTCTGTAAATTCCCCACTACACAAGGGGTAGTCACATTTTGAAATCCAAAATTCCCTGGATTTGCTTGTATTTGATTAAATAGGGAAAACACATCGACAGAGATCAGATTCAGACCAGAGTTATTGCTGAATTTGCCTAGTTCCTGTGTTAATTGCTGGTTATGCTGATTTGTCAAAGCAGTCAAGTTGCTAGATGAACCTGTAGCGAATGCCAATGGAATCTTGCCCAAATCAGGCAAGTTAAAGACTAAAATATTTTTTGCGCCAGCTGAGGCAAGTGACTCTACTGCATCTGATAAATTCTGAACTGTTTGAGTCGTATTAGTCGCTTGACCAAACACATAATCATTTGCGCCTCCCCACACAGCATAGAGGGCATTTGGATCAAGCTTCTGATTGGCTTGTAAGATGGGTTGCGTCAACAAACTGACTTGCTCCAGTACTCCTGGTAACGGTGCATTAGGAACAACAGCATTACCTTGACCCGAACTAGCACCACCGACAGCAAAGTTAATCCCTTGGTTAGGAATACTAGGATTTAAAGTAATGTATGGAGAGGGTGTTAATCCTAGCTGATCTCCAAGGTAGTCTACCCAAACCTGCTGATTAGAAAAACGCCCTTGAAAGTATGGTGGGTCTTGGGGAATAGCTGTTGTCGGAGCAACTAAACCACCAGTAGCAGCGAAGACATTGCCAGTATCAGAAAGGCTGTCGCCAAATACGTAAAATTTGCTAAAACTCGCTGCACTCGCCTTGAGCGGTAACATGAAAGATAAGAGAACAAATCCTGCGGCTACAGCTTGTTTTTTCATATTTGTTTTACCTGTGGTATTTTTTAGTTTGTTTTAAAGTAATGAAAAGGCGATCGCTGGCAATTTGTTTTTTGAGTTAATTCAAACTAAGTACGTATATTGAGTTAATTTACGTTGTTTTACCTAACTATGCCTCAAAAATTCATCAAATACAGGTAAAAACGCTGAAAACACTTAGGTTTACATTTTCTTGATAAAAAATTAGTCTATTACAAAGAAATCGCAAATTTTCCATGCTAAAGCTTGGGCCATTGCCACTTTTCTGCTACGGATAAACTAACCGCAACAGAATGGCGTAACCTTCATAGACATCGCTTTAACTTCGCTTTAACTTCAAAGCTTCAGTTGCTGACACACCTTCACTCTGACTGCCGAAATACCACAAAGTCATAGCAGCTTCAGCACGAGTTACTGGTTTTTTGGGCTGAAACAGAGTCGTATAGCCAAACACCCGCCGAATATTCGATTGCTCGCCATTTTGGTAATCAGCCAGCACTGCTCTTAAAGCCTTGGGGTCAATTCGCGCTGCATCTTGGAAACCCCAGGTTTGTTTTACCGCATCCAAGTTAGCAGAGGGTAAAGCTTGACGAGTATCTAGGGGTAATTTCCACAACAGTAATTGTTCGCGCGTTAGAGGTGCATCAGGACGAAACAAAACGGCTGTGGAATCTCCAGACAAAGGACTGGGAATTAACCCAGCTTCGGCTAATCCCTGAATTGCTGGAAAATCAGGATCTTTTGCGGTAACATCACTAAAAATTGGTTGAGTGCTTTCTGATGCCAAGCGAATTTGTTTAGCTGGATTGCTGGCATACATCGCATTGTTAGCAGCAATTAGCCAACGAGCATATTCCCGATGTGTAACAATTTTACCGGGTTCAAACTGGTTATTTGTGGTAGTAGAATTACTCTTAGTTGCCTTTGGTTCTAGGGATAAAACACCTAATGCGGCTAAATCTTGGATGTGTTGCCGCCATTCTTGCGGTACTTTATTCAAATCGCTGAATTCTTGAGATTCGGCTGTGGCTGTAGGAGTTGTTTGGTTATTAGCCGTACTTTGTGGCTGTGCTGCCAAGTTTGCAGGTGGTACTGGGCCAATGAACTGTGGATTTCCTGGTTTAGGAACGACGTTAGTAGTTTCGTTAGAATTTGTATTTGGGGTAGTTTGTGCCGTAGCAATACTATTCGGTACGTAATCAATTAGTAATTCTGTGGCGGTTTGGGGTTGATTGGGTGTAGCGTTAGTAACTGATTTAGGCTGAATGGAAATCTTCAACAGTAAATCGTTACGACGTACCTCAAAAGTACCTCCCGCATCATCTGTTGGTTGTTGCAAAATCTGCCAGTTATTTGTTTTAAACTGGTTGCCATAAAAGCTAGCGATAAAGTTGCTAGGGTCAGAACTCAACCAACGAGTTGAGGTTTTATTCTCTGAACCGCTAGCAGGTATTACTTCCTCTAGTTTGGCATTGGCATATAGGGGGATATCTTTGGGAAAATCAGATGGTAACTGAACTGTTGAATCGTTTTGCTGTGCTTGTGGTTGCTTACTCTGAGATTCTCCAAAAACAACTTGATTGCTTTGCAGCTTCGGATCTGCCGCCAAAGATTCTTCAAGGTTTTTGGCAACTGGACTGTTAGCACAGGCTGTTAAGGAAGTCAATAGAACAGCCCAAATTAGAAATACAGCTGGACGTTTACAGGGAAGCACAGGAAATCACAAATGAGTTTCAATTCCTACCCTAGCGCAGACTGTTCATTAATTGGGCATTGGGCAGAAGAGGCAGAGGTGAAGAGAGCAGGGAGCAGAGGGGAAAGAGCTAATTTTTCTGCCCCTATCCCTTACTCCTTGCCCCCTACCGCCTACCCCCGGCTTCTGCCTCTCAGTATCAGCAAAAGACACTACCAACTCAGCACGTTATCTTAGTAAATGTCTTTATTAATATCTCTAAAAATGAGTAAACGGTAGCAAAAGCTACCGTATTGTCTTCGTTTTACAGCCATTAGGTTTTTATAATTCCCATGCTTATTTATAGAGTTCCCAAAAATTCTGGCAAACTAACATTTTTGAAAAAAAACAGAAATAAATCTGAAATACTTGCTATACAAGAGTTTTATAATTTTGAGGCTCTAAGCCCACAGGGATTATGACAGGTTAAAGGAGTTTGTAGTCAGCAGTTTAGTGCTGCTCAAAATTAATATGGCAAGACTACTAGATTGAGAATCCATTTTTGAGATATTTCTCTAAATATTCAATTGGCAGAGCAGATAACTGATTAGGAATTTGCTAAAGAACATTTTAGCTACCAAAAGCTTTAATCTGCTTCCAGATGCACGAACTTAATGCGATCACTAAACACCTAAAGTGATAAACTAGGAATAAAGCCCCCTTAGCCTCACCCAAAGAGGGAAATCAATTAAAGTTCGCTAACACTGGCTTAAAATCGATTCTGGAAATTATTCATCTGACGATGGTAAGCTGAATAAGGCAATAGCCAGAAAATGCCAGTGTTCAGCAATTCCAGGGACTTAGCGTAAGTTCGTTATTCTTGGCAACTGGGGTCATAAGCAAAGCAGTCAAGTGTCGCACCAGTTTCCCTAATTTCTCTAAGTAGATTTTTTGGAGAAAGTGGTACTTGTGCTGTAGTCAAGAGTTTCTTGGCAGCCTCGAAAGCAGTAAGTACTGACTCTAAAAGTGCGATTGCCCCGATGTTATCCAAAAGGTTGTCTTAGGGCAACCCATCCCTATTCTCTTGAGAATAGGCAGGTCTTCTTTTAGGAAGGCTGGGCACAGAGTACGCTTCGTAAGTTATAGGCAGTACATAGTTGTTAGCTATAGCTGTTTTGCTAATCCTAATAATGATTGGGTTGAGGCAAACAAGACACTTCATTGGATGCACTGGCGTTTAAAAAACCCTCTCTCCACAAACTTGGTCTAAACAGTTAACAGCTTCCTGATAGATTAGATACAATTAGCATCTGCGTTTAGTTGAGCGTAGGCTTTGCCCGCCGTAGGCATCGCTTGTTGAAAGCGAGTAGTCAATTTGACATACTGCTTTACTAGCCGATTTGACATAGTATTAAACCTTTCACCTGCTAACTCTAGCGACAATTTTTCATTCAGGGCAAACTAAGGCTTATATTCAAGGGGCTTGGGTGTTTCTTGGAGATGAAGTTAGTCAAAAATGGGCAAAAGGCTGAAAAAGATATATTTAGTGTCAAAAATGCAGAACTAAGAGCAGTATGAAAATCTAAAATAGATATTAAATTGAAGACCAAAACAACGACCATCGACAACCGTTAGTCCATTTTACTTTCTGTAAAGCGTCACCGGGTTGTTACCAGTGCTGAAACACGATTACATGCAAGTTTCCCAGGATCAGCCTATTTATTCTGAAGCTCCACTCCAACTGTTACTTTTTGTCGATGGACGACCTAAGTCCCGCCAACAAGTGCAGCGAATACGTGCTTACTTAAAAGAATTGCAGGCTGAGTATACTTTTGAAGTTCAAACTATCGATGTTGGACAACAACCTTACTTAGCAGAACACTTTAAGTTGGTAGCAACACCAGCTTTAATCAAAATCCATCCTGAACCACGACAGGTTTTGGCTGGGAGTAATATCATAGCGCAATTAAAAAACTGGTGGCCTCGCTGGCAAGTCGCTGTAGACGCTTACTTAAAATTACAGGAAGACTTGCAAGAACGCCTGGACGACAATGGCCGCGCCACATTACCCAAATCTACTATCCATTCAGTGGCTGTTTCTGCTGAACTAATCCGACTCTCAGACGAAATTTTTCGCTTGAAACAGGAAAAAGATAACCTCCAAGAGCAGCTACAGTTTAAAGATCGGGTGATTGCGATGCTAGCGCACGATCTCCGTAATCCTCTAACTGCTGCCGCGATCGCAATGGAAACTCTCCAATCTAACTACAATCTAGAGACAGGGGAATTCCAGCGCCTCAAGCCATCAATGACAGCACATTTATTAAAACAAGCCCGCAATCAAACTAAGGTCATTGACCGAATGATTACTGACCTTTTGCAGGTAGGTCGGGGAAAAGATACAGAGTTTCCTCTATTACCACAAAAGGTACAATTAGGTAAAGTCTTTTTAGATGTACTCGAAGAATTGTGCGATCGCTACACCGCCAAATCCCAAGAAGTAGAAACAGATATTCCTAGTGACTTACCTTATGTATATGCTGATCCAGAACGCATCCGCCAAGTGCTAGTGAATCTGTTAGATAATGCCATTAAATATACCCCAGAAGGTGGCAAGATTAGCGTTTCGGGATTGCACCGCACTACCCAAAAAGTTCAGTTTAGTATTGGCGATACTGGGCCTGGTATTCCTGTAGAGAATCGCGATCGCATCTTTGAAAACCACTTCCGCCTACAACGGGATGAAGGTAAAGAAGGTTACGGCATTGGTCTTTGTTTATGCCAACGTATTATCCTGGCACACTATGGCCAAATTTGGGTAGACTCTGCCCCCAATAACGGAGCATGGTTCCACTTCACGCTGCCAGTTTATCCTTCTTAAAAATGACAAATGACAATTAAAAACTTGAGATAAAGCGATCGCGCCCTCCTGCCTTTGCTTCGTAGAGTGCTTTATCTGCTCGCACAATCAAATCTGAAGGTGACGATTCCCAAGTAGGGACAACAGTCGCTACGCCCATACTTAGCGTGACATACTGACTCACCTCAGACCCGGCGTGAGCAATTTGCAAATCTTTGATTCCCGCTTGTATGGTTGCGGCCACGTGAACCGCACCAGATGCATGGGTGTATGGCATAATCACAGCAAATTCTTCGCCTCCATAACGCGCTACTAAATCTTGATGTTTTTGCGCCTTCAGATTTAAGACAGCACCCACCTTTTGTAAACAGACATCTCCAGCAGGATGACCATATTTATCGTTATAAAATTTAAAATAGTCGATATCACACAAAATCATTGACAAAGGAGATTCCTCTTGGGCGAGATTAATCCACTGAGTATTAAGATAATCGTCAAAGCGACGACGATTAGCCAAATCAGTTAAGCCATCTACATTGGCAAGGTGCTGCAAAGCTTGGTTTGCTGCCTCTAATTGTTTGTATACTTGTCCTTGCTGTAGCAGTCGGCGCAATCGTTGACGCAATACAGGCCAGTGAATTGGCTTAGTAACATAATCAGTCGCTCCAGCATCAAAAGCACGGTTTACGGATTCCTCATCGTCCAAGCATGTGATCATCAATATGGGAGTGCGCTCCCATATTTTGGAGATGACAGTATTGTTAAGAGCCGAATCAGTATCAAAGGTTGCAAGGGCTGAAATTAAATTATTCCTGGCAATTTGGAGCAATTGCTTACAGCAGGTAAAGCCATCCATAACAGGCATTACAGCATCTAGCAACACTATATCCGGTTTGATAGTCTCGTAAGCATCTAAACATTGCTTACCATCATTGACCTCAACCACTCGATAACCTTCTTGTTCCATAGCTTTACGCAACAACACTCGGATAGTCTTGTCATCATCAGCTACTAGAATCAGTGGTGGTTGTTTAGAAACAGAAAATGAGCTTATGCCTGACATGAGTTGCCTTCCACTTGCAGGATTATTCTGAAAAAGGCTGTGCAACTCAATCGCATGGGAGCGATCGCTCTTTTCATCAATGCCAGAATTTGCGGCAAAGGTGTGTCTGGCTTCACAATCAACTGTTTTTTGACAATAGACTGCTCAATGTTCTTGAGCCAAGCAAGCGGTAGATAACTAAGTTGCATAGACAATCTATAATTGGAACGCGAAGGCAATTTTTACCTTTTTGTTCGGCTATGGTTATGGGAGGAAGTGTTGCTTTTATATTTCCCCATTGTTAAAGTTAAATTGCAATTTTTTTGAAAATTGCAAATACGCACCTTAATTAGTGAGTTTATAAACTTAGCAAAACAGGGAAAAGCAGTTGCCAAAGTACGTTCAGAAAATATAGCAGCCCTAAATCATTCGTGAGAGATTAAATTCCTGAAAGGCTTTAAAATACGCATTTTTAATCTACGTATTTTCTTGCGTTTAACTTTGGATTGTTATAGCTAATATTAAATACTAATATCACTTGACTTAAATGTCTTTAGTCTATTGGGCAGTGGGGATAAAAGTTCAGTATAATTACATAAGGTGAAGATTTAATTAAGTTCAATTTTTTTGTCGAATTACTTTGAGTTAATAAATTAAGTAAAAATTCTTATTTCATCAGATTAACTATATTTAGTTAAGTTAAAAATTAATTTTTTATTCTAAAAAACAGTAATTTAGTAGTTAATTTTATAGACAAACATACTAAATTAAGCTGGATATCTTAAAGAGCTAAATATTATGAGTACTGCACAAAAAGAAGGTAAAATAGATAGAACAACCCTTCTTTGACTACAAAAATAACCCGACGTTATTACAAAAAAACAAATCCATTTGTATTTACTAAATCTTTAAAATGCCAGATTCATTAATGTATCAGCAAGATCATTTTGTTCTTTTAGAGACAAATAAACCAGAGCAATTTTTGACACAATCAGAGTTATTAGAAAAGCTCAGAACGACTCTCCAGCAACTTATAATTCAAGATTTACCGCCTGACTTGCAAAAGTTTAATACTGTGGAAGCTCAAGCACAATATTTACTCGACACCGGCTGTGAATTAGATATTGGCCCTGGGCAATATTTACAATGGTATGCAGTTCGTTTAGAAAAGTAACTTTTTGGTTAGTGGTAAAAAAACGAGTCAATGCTGTATGTAGCATACAATTTACTTACATGATCATCCGTGGCAATTTTTAGGCGTGTAGAGACGCAAAGTTTTGCGTCCCCACTTAGGTTAATGCTATCCCATGTGAAAGTGAAAATTTCCGTTAACTTAAGTACAAAGAGGGTTTCTTTGTCGAGAACTTAAGTAAAATGTGGGTAACGACAAGCCATAAAGTTTTGGTAACAATAACTTTTGTACCTAACTATTGACTACTGACGAGTGACTCTTTTGGAGTATTAATCAGCGCTAACTCAATTGTATTTTCAGATGGCTGTGTTATTTGAACCTCCAATCCCGGCCCAAAATAATTAGTCATTTTTTCCTGCTTTTTTTGCCATACATCAATCGGTATTAGCGGTGAATCAAATTCTAAAATTAGGGCATAGTTACCATTAACTTCTACTTCTCGTAACCCTGTTACCGTTGGCCGTTCCTGGTCTGTGGGACTCAAACCCAGAAAAGAAAGTGTTGTATCTAAATGAGCATCTTGACCGTAACAATATCGGGTGATATCTTTGCGAATTTTATTTTGAGTATCAGTTGCTTGCTGTTCCCGCAGTTTCAATGCTGACGGTGATGTATCTTGGGTAAAGGGTACTGGCTTAAGTTCATTAGCTTTTAGTGCCAGTCCTCCCAACAATAGAGGAATACCGTAAAAAAATCCGACAAGATTGAGTGTGGCATTATTACCAGCATAGGCAACGAAGCCCATAATGGTTAATATGCCACCGATAGTTAAACCGAGTGTTCCCAAAGAGATTTGGCGTAGCATGAGCTGAAATTATTATAAATTCTTAATACCTCAGTTTTATTATCATCGGCTATGAGTAACAAATTAGGGAAGAACATCATCCCTAGAGATTAGTAATTCAACCAACTCAAAATTGCCAGGTTAAGACTCACACAAAGAGAAGTCAAGAGCTTCTGACTTACTTAGTTTAAAACTTCTCATATCAGAGACGCTACACGTAGCCTGCTTTTGAGTAGGGGTACGGGAGACATGAGGAGTTTCTAGAGAAGACAGTTAGTGTAGTGGACTACTAAGAGTATAGTGCCCCAAAATGTTGGATTTTGAGTTAACTTAAAATTTAAAGGTAGTTAAAAATGGAAAAAAATAATGGATCTACAGACTATAAAAGAACGAATTATTGCAGTTCAAAGTAAACGCGAGTACCTATTAGGCCTGCTAGAGCAACCAAACTTGGGAACATTGAGAGTTGACGTAAATCAGGCTTTGGAAGAACTAGATGAATTAATTGATGAATTTAAACGCACCATTCCGGTAGAGTAAAAAATAGCACAAATGCGTCGGTTTAACTGTCAACTTCAGCTAATACCGACGCTCCGTACTACTATAATATTCTCAAATCCCCAAAATTTAACTAAGTCTGACCTGGCGAAGCAGTATAGTTGTATCATTTACCTGCAACTGAATCATCTTTTGCACGCTGACCTAACCGCCTAACTAAAGCAATCAGTTCGCTTGTCGGGACATCTTTCTTGCAAACGTCATCAAAACTAGACATTGCCTTAGTTCCTTGAAAATTTACGTCTTCTACTGAGGAGTAAGCAAGGATTTGAGTGTTCGGAGATATAGCTTTAATTTGGCTAGACGCGCTCCAGCCATCCATGACTGGCATTTGTAAATCTAGAACAATTACATCAGGATGACAACGTTTAACCATTTCTATAGCTTCTTCACCATTACTAGCTAAACCTACTACTTGAATATTCTCCTGACAAGAAAAAACCAATTGTAAGGTTAGACGAGTCAGTTCATGGTCATCAACTACTAGAACACGCAAGGTAGAAAGCTCACAGGATAACATTAACATTGAGGGGAAAGACAAATTTATTCAGAATAACCTCTCTAGTCTATGGGAACACGTGCCAGCACTCACTCTATCCAATGGGTGATTGAAGAAGAATTCAGAATTTAGAAATCAGTAATTTTGATACTCTTTAGGAGACGCTTTTACTAGGAAGATTGCCGCAGGAGTAAGCGGCCTCGCTATCCCTATGCTATCTGCTTTTTGATCAGAATTCATTCTGAATTTGGAATCCTGATTCATAAATTTTGTGTGAACCTATGACAAATAACTTAGATAACTTCCAAACTTGAGTTTGGACTAATCGACACAAATGATTTCCATTGCTCGGTTTGGCGATTGAAGGAAATGAAACCCACTCCAACGCATCACTTTAACTCGACCAATTTTGGGGTCTTCGAAAATCTTCATCACCTACCAGAACACAAGGCGCGATCGCCCTTGGTGTTGACGGAGCCAGACGCTCGCGGACTCGCTAACGCTCCGCTATCGCTTTTCATGACCTTCTGGTTAGTCTGCAAATAATCATGGAGTAAATAACAACCCCGTGCCAGTAATTTATCTAGTTGAATATCTGCTAAATTCTGGAAAATCACTGTGCCGTTACCACTACCCGCAGCTAAAGTCTTACCGTCAGGACTGAAACTGACGCTGGTTAACTCAGCTTCATAGCCTTTCAAAGTAATAAGTAATGTCCCTTCTCGGTTCCAAATCCTCACTTTGTCATCACTGCTAGCTGCTAAAGTTTTACCATCGGGGCTAAAACTTACACTAATGAAACTATCGCCATCGCCTGCGAGAGTATTTAGCAAATCACCGTCCCGGCTCCAAAGTTTGACTGTGCTATCAATACTAACTGAAGCAATTTCTTGACTATCAGGCGACCAAGCAACCCCGTTTACCCGGCGGCTATGACCAATTAAGGTATATAGCAACTTACCCTGTAAACTCCAGATTTTTAATGTTTTGTCATCACTGGCTGAAGCTAGCAATTTACCATCTGGGCTAAAACTTACCCAATTCACTGCATCTTTATGTCCTTGAAAGGTGTTGAGCAGCTTACCATCTCGACTCCAAAGCTTTACTGTTTTATCTTTACTCGCCGAGGCAATTACTTGACTATTAGGCGACCAAGCTACACTCAAGACGGTACTATTATGACCTTGTAAGGTGTTGAGCAGTTTACCGTCAGCACTCCAAAGCTTCACTGTTTGATCTTTACTCGCCGAGGCAATTACTTTACCATCTGGACTGAAATTAACTCCCCAAACTTGACCTTCATGCCCCGTAAAAGTACGGAGTAGTTTACCTTCGCGGCTGAATAATTTTACAGTTTTGTCTCGACTCCCTGCTGCTAAGGTGCGATCGCCTGGGCTAAAACTGATGCTAGTTATCCAGTCATCATTATCGGCTTTGGGTTTTCGCAATAACACATCGTCCCAATGCCAGAGTTTAATAGTTTTGTCCCGACTTGCAGAAGCTAGGGTGCGACCGTCTGGGCTGAAACTGACGCTGTTAACCCAATTATTATGTCCCTTCAGGGTTCCTAGCAGCACACCTTCAAAACTCCAAAGTTTGATTGTCTCGTCGGTACTTGCAGAAGCGATGGTATTACCATCACGGCTAAAACTGACGCTGGTAACTCCAGCACTATGCCCTGATAGGGTTCGCAGTAATTTCCCCTCTAAATTCCACAGTTTGATTGTCTGGTCTAAACTAGCAGAAGCGATAATTTGACCGTCAGGCGACCAAGCTACATTTTTGACTGCATCCTCATGTCCCTGCAAGGTTTTGAGCAGCTTACCATCCCGACTCCACAATTTCACTGTCTTGTCAGCACTCCCAGAAGCAATGGTTTGTCCATCAGTTGACCAAGCAACGCTCAAAACTGCACCATCATGTCCTGGCAAGGTTTTGAGCAGTTTTCCATCCCGACTCCACAGTTTTACTGTCTTGTCTGTACTTGCAGAAGCAATAATCTGTCCATCTGGGCTAAAACTGGCACTATTCACTACACCTTGATGACCTAATAGAGTAACAAGTAATACACCCTCTCGACTCCAAAGTTTCACCGTCTTATCTTGACTAGCGGAAGCAATAATTTGACCATCGGGGCTAAAACTGACACTATTAACTACATCTTCATGCCCAGATAAGGTTTTGAACAAGCTACCATCGGGAAGCCAAAGTTTAATTGTAGTATCCGCACTAGCTGAGGCAATTAAGGAGCGGTCAGGACTGAATGTAGCATTATTTACTCCAGATAGATGCCCCTCCAAGCGGTTATATTCTTTCAACCCAGAAACGGCTTGATAAAGCGCCGTCTGTACTTGCTCTCTGGTATAGGAATCTACCCAAACTATTTGTTGTAATTTTCTTCCCGCCCTTAAAGCTTCTTTTAAAGAATCAATACCTTTTTGCGATGCAAAGAGGGCTTCACTGGATGCACTGAGGGTTTTAATTTCACTATCTACTGCTGTGACGATGGAAACACTTAATCCCAATATGGCGAGAACGGAAGCAGTTAGGGCAATTTTCAATGAACGATTTAATTGAGCTTCACTAAGTCTTTGTTTCTTTTGACTTTCTGCAAGTTTTGCTGTTAATTCTTTTTCTTTTAGTTCCGCTCGTAATTGCTCAATTTGTAACTGACTCAATTCTTCTCGCTTGTGTAATTCTCGCAATTCTGTTAATAAATCTAATCCCTGCTGGGGATGAGATTCTACTAATATGGAACGCTGCTTTTTTTGGCTAAGTTCGCTTTTAAGTCGCTCAATCTCAGCTTTACTTTGTTCTACTTTGTAGCGCAACTGATTTAGTTGTACCTGTAAACTTGATTCTTGTTGTTGCAGGTAGCGAATTAAGTCTACTAAATAATCGTGAATCAGTTGATAGCGTTCTGGTACATCAGGGAATAGTACTACTAAACCAGAGCGTACTAAAATGTCTAATACTAACTCTAATTTGCTAGCATCTTCTAATTCTGCTAATTGCGCCGCTAACTCAGCACGAGTTTTAAATGGTCGGTTGTTACTTTCATCTGTTAATAAGTATAAGACGAGTAACGCAGCTCGTTCATTTTCTGGGCCGCAGTCTTTAATCAGTTCCTTAAGATATCGCTCGATGAGTTTGTTGGGTCTATATGGCTGATATTCTTCTAGAGTCGTGATTCGCTCATCTTGAATTTGCGCTCCGACAACTTGCAATTCAATGGGGCGGACTTCTCCAAATTCTGTGGATAAATCTTCGATTAAGGCATCGATTAAAGCTGGTTCTAAATTAAACTGCGATCGCTCGGTCAATTTTTGGATAATTGCTTTAGCATATTCTGGCGAAAAATTATTCAACTGGTAGCGAATATGCTTGTCGAGAATATTATTATTAATCGCTTCTAGTGCCGAAAGATGTTTAAAATCTAACAAACGATGTAAGTAATCTTCTCGTAATGAAAGGATAACTTTGACAAAGGGGATATTCAGGCAATCACTAATAAATTTATCAAATTCTTGCTTCTGCTTGCGATCGCTATAACCAAAGAAAAATTCTTCAAACTGGTCAAAAATTAAAACTGTAATCAGGTGGTTATCAGCATTTTGTTTGAGTTGTTGTAAAATTCTGATGATGGTGATGGGTGTAGGAGAGTAGGGCAAAACCTCCGCAGTTTCGATGTTTGCTTCTAGCTTAATATCAGTGTAGACGGCAAGGGATGCGTCATGAGTCATTGCCTCACTTAAAGATTTCTCTAATTCCCGCGCCCAATCGGTGTAAACTTGCAATACTACAGGCACAGCTATTTGATCGCCAATAGCTCGATTTTGCAGTGCTGGAACTAAACCAGCAGTGACAATAGAACTCTTACCTACCCCTGATTGACCGTGAATCACCGTCAGCTTTTGATCGGCGCGGCTAATTCTGCCAATTAAGTTATTAATATCACGCTCCCGACCAGAAGCCGCAATTTCTAAAGCAACGCTGCTACTCCCAGAATGTGACATCAATGCTGGGTTTGTCGCCTGTCTTTGGGGTTGCAAACGCCCTGCACCAATAAAAGCCCGAAAACCGTACTGCTGCTCAACAGAACGCCGTTTCTGTCGAATGTAATAGGCTTCTAAATAGCGCCCTTCTTCAAAGTATAGCGATCGCAGTGTCCGCAATAAGCGAATATAACGATGGGCATCGTATTGATGGGCACTGCTTTCTAAAGCTGCTGACAATTCTTTTGTTGCTTTTTCTAAGTATTCATGAGCGATTACCAATTCACCCAAATTTCGCTGGGCTTTCGCCAACACTAAATAGTAAATTTGCGCTAACAGTAAGGGAAATAAGCAGTTATAAGGATCGTTGTGCTTTTGCGCTTCACCTAATTTCAACAGCGATACATGGGCTAGTATACTCGCCTGTACCCACCGAGACTGTTGCACAGCCACTTGTGCGAGAAAACCGTAGTCACAAGCTAATTGAATTTGACTACCATAAGTTTGATGCAACTCCAGAGACTTTTGGGCAACTGTCTGCAATTCTTCCCACTCTTGCAGATATTGCAAAACTTCAGCGAGTTGACTAATAAACCCAGCAACTACATCTAAGCGCCCAGCCACCTGTAAAACATTCAAACATTGCTGAAAATAAGATTTAGCTGTGTACCAATGACGACGGTTTTCTGTTTGATTTTGCTCTGCGAAACGGCAATAACATAGCCCAATATAAAACAGCAAGATTCCCTGTCGCAAAGGTAGCGGCGATGGGGGCGATGGAGGCGCAGACGAATAAAATACCCTCTCATCTCCCCCTGCTCCCCTGCCCCCCCGCTCCCCTGCTCCCCCTATTTCCTCTAATTTTTGCCAAACTTGCAAGCTTTGCTGAAAATGGCTTAAAGCTGTACTGATGCGATCGCTAATATAATTATCTAGACCAAAAACAAACTCTAAACTAGCGTGTAATTCTGGCTCTAAGGTAATCCCACGATTGTGCAACTCTTCAATCGCAAAGTGGAGTTCATAGCTATTTTTCCAGACTTGCTCCACAGTGAAATAATGCTTGGCAACTTGAGGAGGTTGGTGTTGTCCAGCATCGCTTGGTAACACCGTGGCAAATAAAGCATCCGTTTCCTGTTGCAAAAATTGCCGCAATGATTGAGTTGTCATCTCAAACCGAATCGGTGTAGCCGCCCAACTCGCAAAATCTGGTGCTAAACGGACTACCTTTTGCAACACTTCTTCATTCACCCACACAATCATTGGAAATGGGTGGCGTTTGCGAAATTCATCACGAATATGATTGATAGACCTCAGTAAATCGTCGATTCCATCTACTGACTCTAAACCCAAAATCATCAACGCCGATGGCGGATTCTCTTCAGTTACCAGTTGTAAATGAATACTTGTGTAAAGACTTCTAGCATTATGCGGCAGAATTACCTTTTGAATATGGTGTACTCCTGAAGAGAGTTCTTCGAGTCGTTGCAGCATAAGTTCTTGCAAAACTCGATAATTGCAGCACACCAAAACCAGAGAGAATTGACCACTAGAAAGGGCAATTGCTCTCCCCAAACTCCGTAAAGCCCGCTCATTAGCTGCTCTTATATCTGCTTGTGGGTGTCGTTCAACCATGATTTAAATTTTTCCGTCTCTGCTAAAACTGGGTTGACGGCAAACCAAGCTCCTTGATGGTCACGGTATTCAAATACAAATAAACTTCGCAATAAAGTGTGGTATTCTATATCACCTCTAACTCTTTGCTGTTGCACCACCTGAAAGATTAGTTCCCACTCATGAGGATCGATCGCATTAGCTCGGTAATCTCGCTGTCTTTGAATCACCAAATCAACACACTCCCGCTCAAAAGGTGGATCTTGTTCTCGCAGACAGTCAAACAGTAACCCTAGCAAGTCGCGGACATGACCACCACTAATCAAGCACAACCGATCTAAGGTTTCCAAACTATCAAACACCTCTGTAATTAAGCCTAACCGATCGCTAGGTAAAATGTCTGGAAAAGCTCTAGCTAGAACCATTTGCCGCAACATTGCTAGCCCTTGAGGAAAAATCTCTCCAGAGCGCAAACGTACAGGTATCATCGGTAAGACTTTTGGGGCGACTCCTCCCCCCAAACGATGTTGAAGTTCGGCGCTATCGTTGGAGAAAGTCAGAGCTAAAGGAATAGTGTAGACTACATGACAATTTAGTTTGCGTAACTGTTCACCACGCTGAATAAATAAGTATTCTGGCAGCGATCGCCCCGATGGTAAAGGTCGAATTGCAACTCTATCCAAGTTATCAACAATAACCACCAGTCCTTTTTTACCTCTAGTTTTTAGTTCCTTGGTGGCACGTTCTAGCAATTCCTGATTAATTGACTGTAAAATGTTTGCTGTTCGCGGTTCTAAATAATCTCTTAACCGCCGCCGCAATTGGGGACTTTCTTTAGTTTTGGCTGTAATTTTGGCAATCCCTACAGACAATTCTGCTTCTACCCCCAAGTCAATTGGCGTTTGCAGAAAATCCACAATTTCACCAAACAACTTGGTAAAGTAAACAGGTTTGAGCCTAATTTTCATGGCTTCTAGGCTTTCACTTACTTGTCCTGCGATCGCCAACAAAATATCAGTCACATCCACATCTGCCATTTCTAAGACATGGGTAGACTCAAAGTAAACTACATGAAATTGCTGCGCTTCTAACTCAGCTTTGAGGCGCAACAATTCCGTTGATTTTCCACAGCCAAGATGTCCTGTAAATAGCTGACAAGTTGGTTCATCGGGCGATATTTTAGCGATCGTGCGCTGCAAAGCTTCGATAATTTTGCCACCCCGCACCGCAGCAAAATCAATATAGTACCTGCGATCGCTGGCGTTTCCTATGATTAGAGGTCTGCTCGGATTGCAAGCCTGATAAAATCTTTCTAAATCTAGGAGCATAACTAATCAAGTTCACTCAAGAATGGGGATGACAAAATTTAGTGGATAAATATATTGATTTTAGGAAATTTATGCCTTATTTTCATCCAACTACTAACTAAACTAGCAGCATTCAGAATAATTGTTCATATATGTTAGATGTAGCACATAGTAACGCTGATATTTTAGTTAAAGTAAGCAGAAATACTACCATAAGTACAAATAACAAGAGTCCCTAATATTAAATAAGCTACTCTTATGAATATTAAAAATATCCAACATAAAAAAAGGTACTGTTAAGTACAGTTTTGTAGCTCTCTTGAACCCGTCATCAGCTTGAGTTATTAAAGAGCTTTTATCACTTTTGCGAGAGAATAATCTACAATCCTTGCAAAATAGGACTTTTAGCAAAAGCTTATTTTATTTGCGGAAAACACCAAAATTAGTAAACAAACTGGAGTTTGAATAAGTAAAAGCTTATTTTGCTTGCGGAAAACACTAAAATGAGTAAGCAAACTGGAGTTTGAGTAAGTAAAAGCTTATTTTGCTTGCGGAAAACACCAAAATGAGTAAGCAAACTGGAGTTTGAGTAAGTAAAAGCTTATTTTGCTTGCGGAAAACACCAAAATGAGTAAGCAAACTGCGGTTTGAGTAAGTAAAAGCTGCTTTTGAGAAAGTAAAAGCTCATTTTGAGTAAGTTGAATGGCATTTTTACTTAGTTCAATATGAATTTTAGTCTAGGCGATCGCTTATGGGTTTACAATAAATTGACAACACCATCATTTACAACTGGATAAGTGCCGCAGCTACGCCCGTCGTAGATATTGCTTTCTGGATTAGTCAATAGACGTTATCTTTAAGTAAGGAACTGATGTAAGGAACGTGCGTATGGCTAGCGCTACCATCACCAGCAAAGGACAGGTAACTATTCCCAAAGAAATTCGGGATTATCTTAATCTTGATCCAGGTAATAAGGTTGATTTTGTTATTGATGAAAATGGAACAGTCAAACTAATTCCCCTAAATATCCCTATCCAAAGTTTATCCGGGATTTTACACCGTCCGGGGATGAAAAGCGCAACTTTAGAAGAAATGGAAGTAGCAATCCAAGAAGGTTCAAGTGATTGGACTTGATACAAATATTTTAGTGCGTTACTTGACAAAAGATGATGAAAAGCAGTGGAAGCAAGCTGCTGAAATTATTGAAAGTGGAGAGCAATGTTTTGTTGCTAATATAGTTCTCTGTGAATTAGTATGGGTTTTGCGCGGGAACCCTTATCAATTTAGTAGAGAAGAAATTAGTAATACCATAGACTTGATGCTGCAATGTTCGGTGTTTGAGTTAGAAAATCGCTCTGTAGTTTATCAAGCATTACAGCGATTTAAGCAGGGAAGTGCAGATTTTTCTGACTATTTAATTGGTGCAATTGCTCAAGATTATGGTTGTAATTCAACAGCAACTTTTGACAGAAAGTTGAGAAGCGAAAAGGGATTTGATTTATTTGAGTAATGTTCATTTCTAAACCAGGCGATCGCTTGTCGATTTACACTTTAAACTAGAGCGTTTGCCTTTATAACAACATCATTCCACCTCAAAACGCGAAACTCCGAGTTTAAAGCTAAAACATTGTCACTTGAAACAGGAACGTTCTCATTTGGAACAGAAATATTCTCACTAGGAACAGGAACGTTCTCGTTTAGAACAAAAACATTCTCACTTGAAACAAGAACGTTCTCGTTTGGAACACGAAACTCCGAGTTCAGAACACGACACTCCGAGTTAAAGCGATACCTTCGGTAAGCTCCGCTAACGCGCTTTTCAGTTTTATCACGATACGCTTTGCACAAAACTAGCTTATTCTGGATTTTGGGGAAGGCGATCGCGAAGAGTTGCTAAATTCTCACAACACTTCATAGTCGAGGGATGATCTACCCCTAATCGTTGTTCAAAAATCTCCAAAGCTTGCAAATACAACGGTTCAGCTTCGGTGTAACGTCCTTGTAAGTAGTAGAGTTTTGCCATATTGTTGAGGCTAGAGGCGACATCTGGATGTTCTTCTCCCAGCAGTTTACGCCAGAGTGCCAAAGCTTGGATTAAAAGGGGTTCGGCTTCGCTGTATCTGCCTTGAGAAAAGTAGAGTACTGCTAGATTGTTGAGGCTTTGTGCGACATCTGGATGTTCTTCACCCAGCAGCTTGCGCCTGAGTGCCAAAGCTTGGATGTAAATGGGTTCGGCTTCGCTGTATCTGCCTTGGGAACGGTAGAGTGCCGCTAGGTTGTTGAGACTAATGGCGACATCTGGATGTTCTTCACCCAGCAGCTTGCGCCTGAGTGCCAAAGCTTGGATGTAA
>NZ_JBALEQ010000132.1:0-12142 GCF_036917775.1 Nostoc sp. | reverse complement strand
CAGATTAGCAGGGATTAAAATTTATCTGTAAGATGCCTCAAATTATAGTTTTGGAGTTTTGGTTCGCAAATTTCACTTTATGTGCGAATTCGCTAGCTGCCTCAAACGCTTAGAGCCTGTCAAGAAACAACTTTTACAATTTGCCACCTAAAAAGCTTACTGAGAAAGCATTTCTAATTAAAAAGAAGGAAGGTTGTTTCCTGACAAGCTCTTACCCCACAATCGATTTCACTTTATGCGCGAATCTCGGTGCCTGGAACCCCTATAACTTCGTTGTTCACATTTCATCTTATCTGCGAACCCACACAAGCGCTCACCCAAGCCTTGGAACTGTTACAGAGTTCTAGCATAAATATTTAATCAGTAAGCTAGAACAAGCGTATCCACGCCCCCAATACGGTTCGGTTAAGAATATTCAAATATTCTTATTTTTTGGGCTTAACCGAACCGTATTGGAATCGTATCTAGATCAATCAGAGGTGATCAAATTAGACTAAAGTCGATAGCGATCGCATTTCGATAAACTGTAAAGTTTATTTGGTAGAAAATGCCTCAGCATCAGGAATCATAGCTTTACCCATCAATCAAGGAAAGGTGAGATGAGCGATCGCACGTTTGGGCACAAGAAAGCAAATACATCAACTTTTTCAAATCCATCGCTTGTCTCACCAACGACTCCAACGCTAGCAAACCCAGTGCGGGGCTTCGGTTTACCAACGAATAATGTTATCCAAACAGCAACAGAGGAATCAACCAACCTGCAAGAAGCGCAGGCTGCTGACGAGCAATCTTTGTTATCAGAAGTCATTTACCAACGGTCTTTTGGTCACGACATTAGTCGCATGGCGTTGCGTCGTCCCCAGGCAAAACTGACGGTGGGTGCGCCCAATGATGTGCATGAGCAGGAAGCTGATCGCGTCGCTGACCAAGTGATGAGTATGCCCGATGCCAAGCCATCTGTGCAGCGTGAAGTAATGCCGGAAGAGGAAGAAGAAATTCAAACCAAAACTCTGGGTAACTCGATTCAACGCGAGGCGATGCCGGAAGAAGAAGAGGAGATTCAGACCAAGCCCTTAGCGGCAACGATCACGCCGTTAGTCCAGCGCGAGGCGATGCCGGAGGAGGAAGAGGAACTGCAAACAAAAGCTCTGGGTGACTCGATTCAGCGCGAGGCGATGTCGGAGGAAGAAGAGGAGATTCAAACAAAGCGATCGGCTGATACAGGTTTTCAAGGGGGGAGCAATCTCGAAAATCGGCTGAGTAGTAGTCAGGGTGGGGGGAGTCCGTTGCCGGGTGAGGTGCGATCGTTTATGGAACCCCGCTTTGTGGCTGATTTTAGTCAGGTGCGGGTGCATACCGATAGTAACGCTGTGCAGATGAACCGCCAGTTGAATGCTCAAGCATTAGCTCATGGGAATGATATTTATTTTGGAGCAGGGAAGTCTTTAGGGAATAATCAGTTGACGGCACATGAGTTGACTCATGTAGTGCAGCAGGTGGGTAAAATTCAAGCGAAAATCGATGGGAGTTCGGGGAATCCAGTCGATCCGCCCCAATCAAAAGATGATAAACCCCAAGTACCCCCAACCGATCTGGCAGAGCCGCCTAAAACTGTTCCCTCAAATACACCTTTACCTCAACAGCCCGATCTTGTTGTCCCTCAAGCAGATAAATCGATCGATCTACCAGCTACTGCTGGAAATGGAAAAGATTCACCTACTCTATCTGCGCCACCGTCTACGACAGCCAGTAATGTAGCTCTACCTCAAGAACCTCAGCCGAACATTCTGGGAGGGTCAGTAGCCGAAAAACCAGTTCAATCGCAAAATATTGATGCAACTGCCTCTCCAGCAATTAAAGCCCCAGATGTGCCGGATTTAAGTCAATCGACTTTACCTGATGCCACTGGCACACCTCCAACTTTGCCTGAATCACCAATATTGGCGGCAACTGCCCAGCAAATTTTACAAACAGCCGAGATAGAAAAAACCGCATTCAGCCAGCAAGTTCAATCCCACCGTTCATCATTGCAAAAGGATAGTATCGCTACAGCCCAAAATATTGAAAGTACAACTCAGTCAAAAATACAAGCCACTCTAGCCGCAATCGGTAGTAGAAAAGCAGAAGTTCTCAGTCGTTTTGTCTCTACTCGCGCGTCCATTACTACCGAAATGGATAGCCAAAAAGCTGTCGCTCATGCTGATGGGGAAAAAGCACTGGAAGCACTGCGTAAGCAAGGTGAGGATAAACGTCAGGCAGCAGTGAAAGCGGCGGAAGAGCCTGCTAGCCAAGCTGAAAAAAATGGAGAGATTGAGGCAGAGCGAGTTCGTAAATCATCAAGTGAGACTATCGGTCGGATTAACGCCATCGCCCAACAAAAAGCGCAGGGACAGGGCAGCACGCCTGAAGAACGAAAAGCTGCCAGAGAAGCTACTATGAGCGCGGCGGCGGAAGTAGTAAATAAAATACGCAGCAACGCGGAAGAATTGGTGCAGGGCGCAATCCAAGCCGCACAAAAAACAGCACAAACTTTACGCGGCGAGGGGAAAAAGCTAGCAGATTCGCTTGGCGGTAGCACTACTCAGGTAGAACAAAGCATCCAACAGGGAGTGACAAGTACAATTAATGCAATCCAAACGGCGGGAAATCAGCGCCTGCAAAGTCTTGATACGTTGCAAGCACAAGCACTAGCATCTTTGGAGCAACTAAAGGGACAAGTTATTCCTGCTTTGCAGCAGTCAGGGCAACAGGCACAGCAGGCAGCACAGCAGCTAGGACAAATGATGGTTGGGCAGCTAGACGTAGCCGAAGCCCAATCTTTGCAACAATTCGACCAAGGTGTGACTGGCGCGATAGACCAGCTACATCAAGCAGACGGACAGCCACATCTCGATCGTGCGGCATTACAAGGTGCTGGACAACAAGTAAGTGAGCCTTTCCGTCAAGGAAGACTGCAACTAGAAGCAATACTGGGAGAACAGGTTGCGGAGATGGGGGGACAATTAGGCAAGTTAGAGACAAGCTTTGCTACCGAAATTGAGGCTGCTAGCCAGAAGTTTCAGACTTCAACCAACCAAGTCTTATCTTCGACGAATAGTGGTTTGTCGCAGATGCAGTCAGATACAACTAAACTTTTCACAGATACCTTAGCGACGGGACGGGATGCAGCCCAACAAGCAGTGCAGCAGTACGGCGATGGTCTACAACAAAAGATTGATGAAACCAAGCAAGGATGGAACAAAGCAAAAGACCAGTCACAAACTGATATCCGCACTCAAGTCGATAAAGGACTCAGCAGCCATGCCGAAATGGAGACCAAAGCACCTGGAGATTTTGAGAAGGCTGCAAAACATGCAGTTGACGATGCACAAGGCTCGATCTGGAGTGGTATTGGTAAAGGATTGCTCTCAGTTTTAAAAGGCTTGGCAATTTTTGCGATAGTTGTTGTTGGCATTGCCGCAATAATTGCAGTTGCATTTGGAGTGGCTTTTGGGTGGCCACTAATTCTTGCCGTCGCCGCGGTTGTTGGGATAATATTTTTGGTCTATGCGTTCGGCTCCCGATTAGTGGTTCGTTACAACGAATTAGTTTCTGTGCTTCCAAAAGATACCCCTTGGTATGCACAGTTTCTCTTAGGTATGGCACTACCATTTATTGCACTTGGAGATGTCATTGGGGTAGTACCGATTTATGAAGGCATCATCGGTGAAAATGCCATTACGGGCAAAAAATTCACCAAAGAAGAACGGGCTGAAAAAATTACCGAAGGTGTGCTGACACTGGTACTAATCTTTCTCACTGAGAGGTTTGCTAAAGGGGCTGGGAAAACTGGAGAGCCAGCGATCGATCCAAGCATCAAGCCACCTACTCCAGAACCCCCTGCTCCCAAACTAGAGCCAGAACCCCCTGCTCCCAAACTAGAGCCAGAACCCCCTGCTCCCAAACTAGAGCCAGAACCCCCTGCTCCCAAACTAGAGCCAGAACCCCCTGCTCCCAAACCAGAGCCAAAACCACCCAATTTTCTAGTTGAGGCTGAAGCAGAGGCTAAACCATTAGTGAAGCCACAGACAGCAAAGGCTCTCAAGCGCTTCGATATGTCGAACGATCCTGCTGCAAACGACACCGTGGCGAAGACCTGGAAAGACACGTTTACTGATGAGTTCGTCCGGCAGCGTCAAGATGGTGCCGATACTAAAACGGCACGGAAAGCTGCTCAGAAGCTAGCCGATTCTGAAGCGAATAAGGTTGCTATCTCACGGGCGAGCGATGCGGCTCGACAGCGAGCCAAGACTGATTTAGAAAGTGGTGATGCATTTAAAAGAGATCCCAACACCGAGGTGGTACGGAACGAATACGATCAAGGCACAAGGGGTGGGAACGCGAAGAGCCTGTCGCCCCGCCTTGCAGGGCGCACTGTCGCCGAGATGATTGAGATCCTTGACGCAGACGCTGCCGCTGGACGCTGTGATAAGAGTACGACAAATTTGCCGATGGGCAAGGGCCAACCGCCTAAGCCTCAAGTCAGCTACCAATACCCCGATGGTACCCTGGTTCGTGTCAAACCGAATGGCGATGCTTTTGGCAATGACCCGAAGTACAGCGTTGAGGTCACAAACACTACTCAACCCGCAACTGGACAGGAGGATATCGCGTTCAAGGTAAGCACCGACGGTAAGCCGGTGCCCAAGGGTCCGAATGACATCAATAATCCCTACAATAAAGCTACTAACTCCGAGCAGTTTACTGCATATCAAGATGTAGTTTTAGAAGCTGGTCATCTTACTGCACAACCTAATCTACCACCAACGCCACCGCCATCACCGTAACCCCATTGAGACAAACCTATGTTATTCGAGACCCTGATCCTTCGACCATCATCGGGTACTGTTGATGTAAAAAGTGTCAGCGCATGGCTTGATGCCCTGCCATACTCCTTCCTCGACCCTATCGAAGGCAATTACTGGCACTTGAGTGCAACCCCGCGATTAATGGCACTGAACAAGCAAACCCGTATCGGCAATCCGAACAAGTTTCCGCCCGGCATTCTCGTTGCGGTTGCGCCCGATGAAGTGTATTTAGCGGCACAAGCTGATGCCGATGATCTCGCTCGCGGGTTAGAGTTCGTGCAGTGGCTGGTTGCTAACGGTAGATGGATGGCGACGGTAGATGGCGTTGATATCGGCGTGATTGATGATCCATGTCTGCTGTTTCCCGCTGGGTTGCCCGACCCGCTGTTGCTGATCGATGACCCCACGATCCTACCCATCACTACTGGGAAGCTAGTCACTTGGAGTAGCGAATCGGACGGTGAACTGCGAACGTTTGCTATCCACTCGTCCGATCGATGGCGTTATGAAACTAGCAAGCGTACGCTGCAAGGACGACTATCGCCAAATGCCATTGCCGCGTGGAATGCTGCGATGGAAGCGATAAACCCTGATGATCCGGAGTTACCCGATCATCCAGATCCTGCGACTGCGGTCTCGATGGACATAGACACCCCCGAAGGATCTGATTGGGCGTACTTCGATACAGTCGCTCCGCCAGCAGCCTACTTGCCTATCGTCGAGATGATCGCACGGTGGACTAATTCGCTCGATCTATGGATTCCCGGCACGCAGGTCGAGGACATGACTGAGGTCATATTGTTGGAGTGCGATCGCTGATCGCGTAGGTTGGGTTGAGGTATGAAACCCAACTTCCACAGGCTTTGATAGGGCGATTGTCGATCTTGTAGTGCGATCGCTTTTGATGGGAAGTATTGGGCGATCGCGGGTGAACAGAAAGATGGGCGATTCCAATGGAGAAGCATTGGAGGGCGATCACGCTATGAGTGCGGGATGCGATCGCCTGCCAATGCTTCACTCTCCGTCAACGACACACCATTTTTCCATAGCTCATACTCGGGGTAAATATAGCCAAGACACTGTTGGCGAAATATTGCTTAACATTAAAAAGTGATAAAAACTAATCAATTTGGCAATTTGGAGAAATCGTGACTTCTTGCAGCAGTTTTGGCAGCAATCAGAAACTGTCAACCAGATGTTTTATTTCTTGAATAAATCGATTAAGTGCTTTCTGTGCTGCTTTGTAAGCTGAAGCTTGCCGTCCCAACTTCAATTCAAATAAAATGCGATCGCGTATCGCCTCAAAATCTACAACGTCATGCACAAAGTTAATGGCTGACCGTTCCTTAAGCTCTAAATTTTCTTTTTGAAGATTCTGTACTTGGGCAATGAGCCTCTCCATTTCCTGGTCGTACCGTGTAATACTCGGCAATGGTCCAAAAAAATCCTGTGAATCAGAAGTAGAAATATTTAAATTTCTCCGTGTAATACATGGGTTGACGTTACTTCTAACTATTTCCTCTAGATAGTCAGCCCTAGTTAATCCCAAGCATTCAGAGGCGATACCTAACGCCTTCCAGGTATCATCTGTTAGTCGTAAAGAACGCACCTCGCGGTAATCCGAGCTTTTAATCGCAAACTTCCCTTGAATATCCCTTTTCATCTTTTTCATAGGATATGCTTACCATGTATTACACGGTAATTTTAAAAATCTTTTTAGTAGTTGTCAACCGTGTATTACATGGTAGAGTTACTTTGACTTATTCTTTAATCACCTTGAGGTTGCAATTGTTTGAAACGAGATGAGCGAGTTTTAGCAAGAGGTATACCATTTAGCCAAGCATCCAACCGTACTAAATTAAGCGCACAAGCAATGAAAACCTGCATCAAGTGAGTTTTCTTTAAACCGATGTAGCGAGATTGACGTAGTGCCGAGCGCCGTAAACATACGTGAATGTGTTGATTCAATGCCTGCGCGTTGGTTGTAAGTAGCTTTCCATTCAGGTGTTTTTTGAGTTTGTCGTCGAGTTTGGAGTGCTATATGTTGCAACTGTGGAAGAAGAGTCAACTCCCGTGGTTCGGTTTTTGACTTAGTGCAAGATGAACGAACCGGACAATTTCTGTATATTACGCCATTAAACCTCACACGAATAACAGGTTTCCCACTAACGTCTAGCCCTAGTAACCATTTAGTATTTTGGTGTCCTTGGGGACAGGTAACTTTCTCGTTATCCCAGTCTATTTGAAAGTTAGAGCTATCAAATCCTTGTTGAGCCTTGGTTTGCCAACTGGGATCTGACCGCACTGGGCCAATAATTTCAATATTATACTGAGTCTTGCTATTTACTAAATTTTCCGCAGTGGGATACCCAGCATCCAGTAGATGTTCATCTGGTAGAAAATCTTTTTCTTCAAGTCTTGAGTGGATTGGTTCCACTGCTTGCTCATCGGTAATAGTGGATAGGGTTGTGTGGACGTTGGTGATGAAACGGGGGCTATCGGACTGTAACTCAAGATTATTTTGCGGTTTTGACTCCTAATAAACAGATAATAGATGGTTGAGAGTTCTCGCTGTGGAGGAACAGCGTTGAGAAACTTATCAGGTGATAAAGGAAAAATCCTGGTAGTAGATGACGAAGCCAGCATCCGGCGGATTTTACAGACCTGTCTAGAAATGATTGGCTACAGTGTAGTTACAGCTAGTGATGGTGAAGAAGCTTTGTCAGCTTTTCGCCTGTTGATCCCTGATTTAATAGTTCTGGATGTAATGATGCCAAAATTAGATGGTTATGGTGTCTGTCAAGAATTACGGAAACAATCAGATGTGCCAATTATCATGCTCACAGCCTTGGCAGATGTAGCAGACCGAATCACTGGGCTTGAGCTAGGTGCTGATGACTACATGACGAAACCTTTCTCACCCAAGGAACTGGAAGCTCGAATTGCCTGTGTACTAAAACGGCGCTCCCACAAAACCAGTATCAATACTATTCCTAACTCTGGGATAATTCATGCAGGCGATCTGAAAATCGATACAAGTAAGCGGCAAGTCCATAAAAATGAGCAACGCATTCGGTTGACAGGTGTGGAGTTTAGCTTATTAGAGTTGTTAGTAAATCATTCGGGAAAGATTTTTTCAAGGGCTGAAATATTACAGCAATTGTGGGGTTTTGTACCAGAGATGAATACAGACACCCGTGTGGTAGATGTGCATATTTCACGATTACGGACAAAGGTAGAATCCGACCCCAACGATCCAGAATTTATTATCACAGCAAGAGGTAATGGTTATTTTTTCCCACGAATTATTGATTCAGAACACGATTGAAGAAGAAATTATCAGTCAAAATGTTGAAAATTTTAGAAACAACACCCAATCGACTTGTCATCAAGTCAGAAAGAAGAAATTTTGATGCCTTGATAATAGTTCTTTTTATTTATGTTGCTATTTACTTTTTATTAATCTCTACATTGAAAAAATGGACAATATTTGGTCTGAATCAGAAAGCTGTGGAATCAATATATCAGAGCGTAGCTTCTCCTGGGCTTTATGATTTTAGTTCCATAGCACTAATTATTTGTGGGTGCTTTCTATTCGCTATGACGATTGCAGACTTTCATCTCCCAGCTAGAACTATTATCTTTGACTGTAATAGTCATCTTTTAACAATCAAGTATACCTATCTGTTCTGGCATTATAAGAAAGACTATTTTCTCAATGAAATTGAATCAATTCAGTGGTTTCCAGAGACAATTTACGCAGGTTCATCGGGCATATTGTCCGTTCAAGTTTTAAAACTCATTCGTAGGAAACCAAATGGCAAGACGCATCTAATAAGGCTCTACAAGACTGTACATCCTGAACTCCAAGAAATAAGTACTGTAGTCGATGTTATTCATCGATTCCTTCTGGGTCTTAGACAAAGCAACAAGAAATAATGCAATGCACGGTATGGTTAGCGTGTTCGGTAGGTGCAGAGGGCAAGGGAACAGTTACGAAAAAGCAGGCTGATTTCAACTGTATTGGTTTATCGCCCAGAGGCACAGGAAATTAGTACAATTTTTGAATACTGGAGTTTTCATCGGGAAAAAGATTTGAGCCAAAGTCTACCTATAGCACCAAGCCGAAAACTGAAGATTACGATCCTAACAGTAGGTTCAAGAGGAGACTTGCAACCATACTGCGCTTTGGCTATTGGCTTGAAACGTGCGGGGCATGAAGTAACGATTGCAACGCATGAGAACTTTGAGTTATTTGTGAGGAAGTTCGATTTAAAGTTTGCACCGATCGCTGGCAATATGGAAGAGTTTTTGCAATCCAAGCAAGGGCAGCGATTGATTGCGGGAGAAAAGTTGAAAAAAGAAGAAGGAGATAAGCTTTTACTTCAACAGTTAGAATCAGCTTGGAGTGCGTGTCTGGGAAGTGAGGTAATTATCTACACGCCGCTAGCTATTTTTGGATATCACATCGCAGAGAAATTAGGCGTACCTTGCTTTTTTGCATCAGTTCTACCGTTGACTCCTACAGGGATGTTTGGGTTTTTGAGATTTGCTCAAACAACTAAAAACCCGCTAAAGAAAGCGATAAACTATGGTAGCTACTTACTAGTAGAGTTTTTGCACTGGCAAAGATATCGTCCACTGCTCAATCACTTCAGAACAGAAACATTGAAATTGCCACCCTTGCCATATTTGGGCAGACGCTTCAGACGGAAGACTCCAGCAAATGTATCACGAATCCCTATATTGTATGGATTTAGTTCGCACGTCATCCCAAGACCCCGTGACTGGCCTGCATGGGTGTATGTAACTGGTTTTTGGTTTATTGAGCAAGCCTCCGAATACGAGCCACCTCTGGAACTAGAGGATTTTCTTGGGCGAAAGCAATTACCTTTGTGTTTTGGATTTGGGAGCATGACGATGCCCAATCCAGAATATCTCACACATTACATCGTAGAAGCCTTAAAGAAAACACATCAAGGCGGGATTATATTGTCAGGCTGGGGAAATGTTGGAAGAACAGTGAATGTAAAGGATTCGCTACGAGTGTTTGTGATCAAGGAAGTTCCACATGATTGGCTGTTTCCTCAAGTGCCAGCAGTAGTACATCACGGAGGAGCTAGTACAACGGCAGCAGTGTTACGTGCAGGGACACCATCAATTACTGTACCTTTTTTCGCAGATCAGCCAGTTTGGGGTGAAAAGCTAACTCGGTTGGGAGTCAGCCCTGCGCCGATACCGTACAAGAAACTGTCAGATAAAACTTTAGCAGCAGCGATTGAAATCGTATTGGGCGATGAGGTGATGCGGAAGAAAGCACAAGAGTTGGGTGAGAAAATCAGGGGTGAAGATGGTGTGGCGAACGCTGTTGAAGCATTCCATCGCCATTTGGGGTTGATTGAGTGAGAAATCCCAGACAATTAAAATACATCATCACACCCACAACAGCAGTAAATGTCCCGACAAGTTAAAGTTTACACGGTACTCTGTGTCAACAGCAGTATCCTAATGGTTTTTTACACGCCAGGGCATTGCTGGGAATTCCGTATCATCAGCCGCACGGGTGGGATATTCGGGGAACAAAAGATTTATTACACAGCGGAGGCAGCGTTGACAACTGGGTTAGAGTGGTTGCGGGATGAACGGTAATGAGTGCATATACGATCCAAGGTCAGCATTAATGGTAAGAGACAATTGTTTTTAGTGAAGGTGAATTTGCTCAAAATTTACCCTCATGCGATCGCATCTCAAGAATGATTTCGAGTCAACTGGAGTAAGATGGCTTCAAGACTTTGTAGTGCAGCGTTGGTAGTGCGTTGGTGTTCTTGAAAGTTACGTTGATGTTCTTCAAAGTTACGTTGATGTATTTCGTGGCTATCGCGTAACTCAAGTAGTACATCATCTAAGATTGCACTTCTGGCCAATACACGATTTACATTATCGGTAAGCAAATCTAATTGCTGTTGAGTATTGGATTGTCTCTCTGCTAGTCCTAATACTATTTGTTCAAGTCGGTCTAGTCTACTTGGGAAATACTCAGGCGTATCGGTCATATTACTTTCGTTAGTCCTCTACTAAGGATTATATAAAGTTGTGACATAGAATTGCACATTATTTTAGCAACAGTCTCCAGGCTGAACAGCGTTTTACTATTAGACTACTAGTTTTGCTTAGGGCAAAAAGCATAAGATGACATCTATAAGTTGTGCTTCTCTCAATTGTAATCGTTGCCATTAGGAGCCGACAGTTGAATCATCTCAGTAAAACGTGAATACTTAACTGTATCGGTAGGGGGATAATCTGCTGACACTGCAATTAACCCAATTTTGATATCCTCGAAATAAATCACACCCCCAATACGTCCTTCGATTTGGAAAGCTCCATGAAATAAATGATATGGAGCGATGTAGATCAGCAAAAAATCACTAATGTTTATTGCACTGTCAAACATCTGCTGACAAGTTTTTTGAAGAACAGCATTTAGGTATTCATTATCGGCAGGTTCACCCATGTCAGTAAATTTTGAATGATCCGCAAAATGATCCATGTAAAATAGCCAAATATCGGACAAGTCTGCGTCATTTGTGAGTTTTCGCTTAAGTTCTTGCAATCGGTCGATATTCATATTGTGAATATTGAGTAGATGGGATAAACAGACAGTTAAAAAGTATCAATAGTCAACTCTCTACGATTTTTGAGTTGAGATAGCCAAAGCACAGTTTGAGCCACGCTTGCTGAAGAACCGCAGCATCAGGCTACTGGGCATTTCCTTGTCCAACGGTTGCTGCTTGTGTGGTGTGCCAATTAGAAGCCAGAGAGCGGATTTTTTGAAGTTCCGATGCAGAGAGGCGCTCCAAGTTACGCAGTATTGGAGTCATACGTGGCTGCTCTTTTAGCAAGTCGTAATGACGAGCCAGGAAGTCCCAATAAAAAAAGTTGAAAGGACAAGCATTTTCAGTGGTGCGTTCACGAGGATTATAAGCACAATTTTTACAATAGTCGCTCATATTGTTGATGTAGTTAGCAGAAGCAGCATAGGGCTTAGACGCAATCATCCCACCATCAGCAAACTGCCCCATGCCAATAACATTAGTCTGCATTACCCAATCGTAACCATCAATAAAGGCGGCATGAAACCAGTCCTTAAGTTCTTGGGGGGAGATACCTGCTATCATTGCAAAGTTGTTCAACACCATCAATCGTTGAATATGATGAGCATAACCTATTTGTTTAACCTGAGTTAGAATTTGGTGCAGACAATTCATCTGTGTATCGCCAGTCCAATAAAAAGCAGG
>NZ_JBALEQ010000131.1:0-15566 GCF_036917775.1 Nostoc sp. | reverse complement strand
AATGACTTATCGGCTCGTTTAGATTGGGGCATTCCTTTAATCTCGGTGGATGGTGAAAAGCGATCGCTCCAAGAAAATGGTTTGTACTTCTCACTGCGTTATTCCCCATTTTGACTTTGATTTCTCACAAGTGATAAATCAAGGAGTGTGGGAGGTGTGGGAGGTGTGGGAGGATGGGGAAGAAATCTTACCTCCCACACTCCCCTCTCTCCCCACACTCCCCTCTCTCGTGAGAAATCCGGGTTTGAGGCGATGTTTCAAAACTATCGCGTTTTGGGCAACCTAAAATACAAGGTATAAATAAAGGCTTGGCGATGAGTACGACCCCTCTTTGGTTGGTTCTGTGCGCTGGAATAGTGCCGTTGATGGTAATGCCTGTAAGTGCCCAGGTAATTCCTGATAGCACTTTAAATACTACTGTCTCTCAAAGTGGCGATAACTTTACCATCATCAACGGTAATCGAGTTGGCAACAATTTATTCCACAGCTTCAGCCAATTTTCAGTTCCTAGCAACGGCTCGGCTTTTTTCAACAATGCCGCAGATGTACAAAATATCTTCAGTCGCGTTACTGGAGGCAGTGTTTCCAACATTGATGGTTTAATTAAAGCCAATGGTAGCGCTAATCTGTTTTTGCTCAATCCCAGTGGGATTATTTTCGGTGCGAATGCCCAACTGAATATTGGCGGCTCCTTTTTTGGGACAACTGCCCAGAGCATTAAATTTAGCGATGGTGCTGAATTTAGTGCCATTAGTCCCCAAAAGGCTCCATTGTTGAGCATCAATGTTCCCATTGGTTTGCAGATGGGTAGTAATCCAGGTGCGATTGTTGTTCAAGGATCAGGACACAATGCTCAATTAGGCGACTCACTTCAGGTTTCTGGATTAAGTCTTGGTACGAGAGGATTACAGTTGCAACCTGGAAAGACGCTGGCATTGCTGGGTGGGAATGTTGCTTTAGATGGAGGATTGCTCTCTGCACCAGGAGGACAAATAGAACTGGGTAGCATCACTAACGGAAGCGTCACCCTCAATTCCATCCCTGAAGGATTTGCACTGAGTTATCCTAATGCTTCGAGTTTTGGCGATATTCAGATAACCCAACGAGCTTTAGCATCTACACGCGACCTCACTGGGCAAAGGGGAGGAGCCATCCAAATTCAGGGTAAACAGGTCAGCATCCGAGATGGTTCACTGATATTAGTGCAAAATCGCAGCAACCAAACTGCTGGTGATATTGCAATCAATGCCACAGAGTCCCTCCAGATTATCGGCAAGTCTCCTGATTTTAAAAGTTCCAGCAGTTTAATTAATGAAACTATATCCCCAGGTGCAGCAGGGAATATTATTGTTACCACCCCACAGTTGAATATTGACGGGGGTGGGTATATCTTAAACCGTACCTTTACCACAGCACTGGGTGGCAATATTGCAATCAATGCCGATCAAATGCGGGTGAATGGTTTTGCATTTGGTGATCCTAATGCTTTTCGAGCAGTCAGCCAGATATTAGCGGCTTCCTATGGGTCTGGAAAAGGTGGAGATGTCAATATTTCCACTCAAAACCTGTCTATTTTAGCTGGCGGCAATATAGCAGCAAGACCCTACCGTTCTGGTAATGGCGGCGATCTCATTGTCAAGGCAGATACAATTCAGGTGACAAATGAGGGAGCGCCAAAGGGTTTGTATTTTAGTCTGTTGTCTACTGCCACATTCGGGTCTGGTAATGCAGGGGACTTGAAAATCGATACCCGCACACTGTCGGTTGAAGCTGGCGCTAGAGTGTCAGCTTCTAGCATAATTTCAGGAAATGCGGGTTCACTGACGATCAATGCGTCTGAATCGATTGATGTGAATGGTGTCAAAGATGCAGAAAATCCCAGCTATATTGGTACTGCTGTTCGTCCTGTTGGTGTAGTTTCTCGCGCTACTTCAGGCAACACCACGATTAACACCCCACTTCTTAACATCAGTAATGGTGCAACAGTTTTTGTTCAAAACCTTGGCTCCGGTAAAGCTGGTACTCTCAACATTCAGGCGAACACCCTACGACTTGATAATGGGGCCAGTATTTCAGCATCCACAAAAGCAGGCGGTGGTGGTAACACTAATTTACAACTGCGGGATCTACTACTGATGCGTCATGGTAGCTTTATCAGTGCAGAAGCAGGTAGCAGTGGTAATGGTGGCAATATTACGATTAACGCTCCAAACATCGTGGGTTTAGAAAACAGTGACATTATTGCCAATGCTGTGAAAGGAAAAGGTGGCAATATTCAAATCACTACCCAAGGAATTATTGGGCTGAAATATCGTCCTCAACTGACTGCCGAAAACGACATCACTGCCAGTTCCCAGTTTGGGGTCAACGGTACGGTTCAAGTTAATAATATTGGTGTCGATCCCAATTCTGGCTTAGTGGAACTACCAGCGAATGTCACTGATTCATCACAGCAAATAGCCAGTGGTTGTTCTCCAAAGCAAGGCAGTCGATTTATCGTAACGGGACGGGGTGGTGTACCGCAAAATCCCAATCAGGAAATGACGAGCGATCGCACTTGGTCTGATATCCGCGATCTCTCTGCATACCGCAAAAATAGCGAAATCACAACACAACTTCTAACCACCCCAGAAACTCTCCTCCAAGCCACAGGTTGGAGACACAATGCTCAAGGCAAAATCGAGTTAGTTGCAAATCAACCTTCTACAAAAATGCAACCATCTTTAACCTGTGCGGTACTTCCTAAGAAAAATTTAGGTCAGATCCCCGAATTTTTGAAAAAGTCAGCGAGCGCGCAGCCATCAATTGTTCCCGATCTATATACATCGAAATTATAGAGTTAGGGAGGATAAGTTTACTTATCCTTTAAGTCCTTATACTGTGAGTAATTTTTATTTAGTAACAACTAAATCACATCAATGATGCTCAAACCTATTTTGAAGTCAATGCATATCCTTTTGGTAGATGACAATCCCAATAATCTCAAAGTACTATCACAAGCAATTCAAGGATGTGGTTGGAAAATACTTATGGCAACCGATGGAGAATCTGCCATTGAACAAGCAGAATATTCTGATCCTAACCTCATTCTCCTGGATGTAATGATGCCGGATATTGATGGATTTGAAATTTGCCGCCGACTGAAAGGCAATGTTATCACTAAGAATATTCCAGTCATTTTTATGACTGCCTTGACCGATGCCACAGATAAAGTAAAAGGACTAGAAATTGGTGCAGTTGATTACATTACCAAACCTTTTCAAAAAGAAGAACTCATTGCTCGATTAAAGTTACATTTGAACATCTCTCATCTTACCCATACCCTTGAACAAAGAGTAGAAGAACGCACCATAGAATTAACTCAATCTCTACAAAAGTTACAAAATACTCAACTACAACTAATTCAAAGTGAGAAAATGTCCACCCTTGGGCAACTTGTTGCAGGCATAGGTCATGAGATTAATAACCCAATTGGTTTTATTAGTGGAAGTTGCTCTCATATTGAAGAATATATGAATGATCTCCTGCGTTTGGTGAATCTCCAACAGCAAAAGTTACCACACCCAGACCCGGAAATTGAAGAACTCATTGAAGAAATTGACTTAGAGTATTTGGCTAAAGATTTACCAAAACTTATGGAATCAATGCACCAGGGAATCGATCGTCTTAAGGATATTAGCCTATCTCTAAGAACCTTTGCTCGATCCGATACTTTCTCTCTGGTCGAATTTCAAATTCATGAAGGAATTGAGAGTACTTTAATGCTCTTAAAACATCGACTTAAAGACCAAGGAGACCGCCCTAAAATCGAGGTTATCAAAAAATATGGGGCGCTACCTCTAATTTCTTGCTATCCTGGTCAATTAAATCAAGTATTTATGAATTTAATAGCAAACGCTATAGATGCGTTAGATGAATTAAATACAGGTAGGAGTGTTGAATATATTAAAGCTAATCCTAACCGAATTACAATTACCACGTGTTTGAGAGAGTTAAATGTTGAGGTGAAAATTGCTGATAATGGAATTGGCATGAGCGAATCAGTCAAACAAAAAATATTTGACCACTTGTTTACTACCAAAAGTGTTGGTAAAGGTACGGGATTAGGACTGGCGATCGCTCGACAAATTATAGTGGAAAAACATGGTGGTTCAATTGAGTGCAACTCTTCTACAGACCAAGGTACAGAATTTGTGATCTTAATTCCAGTTCGACAGTAAGCGGGAAAAATATACTATTAAAAGTGTGGGGATTACCTTAGAGACGAATGGCACGCTTGTTAATCGCAAAGCCCTGATATAACTTGCTTTTTGAGTGTGGGGAGTGTGGGAAGTGTGGGGGGTAAGACTTCTTCCCCGTCCTCCCACACCCTGCCAGCAAGGAAGTTTCAGCTTTTCTTAGTGCCATTCGCTTAGAGACAACATAACTAGCTCATTGGGCTAGACTGAAGGGAGTTATGAGGACGCAAATATGACTGACAAAAATCGTTCTCAATGGGACTTAGGCAGGTTTATCGAAACCCTGACTTACTTTGAGGTAATTCCTTTCCTTAACTGGGTACAGCAGTTAATCCAAGGCCGTCCAAAGGATAATCAAGATAGACCCAATGGAGGAAGAAATGTGGGTGTAATACTAGTAGCAGGTGCAACAGGTGGTGTAGGTAAACGAGTGGTGCAGCGATCGCTCCAACGGGGTTATAAAGTTCGCGCCCTAGTTCGAGACATTGACAAAGCACGGTCGATTCTAGGTAATGATATAGACTTGGTAGTTGCAGATATCACAAAACCAGAAACTCTAACTCCTTTAGTTATGGCTGATATCCAAGCTGTAGTTTGCTGCACATCTGTGCGCGTGCAACCAGTTGAGGGAGACACAGCCGATAGAGCCAAATATTATCAAGGTGTTAAATTTTACCAGCCAGAAATTGTTGGCGACACCCCAGAAAATGTAGAATATCAAGGTGTCAAAAACTTAGTCCAAGCGGCCGCAAAATATCTACCTGAAGGAAACGAAAAAATAATATTTGATTTCACCAAGCCATCAGCAGAATTAAAAGATAACTGGGGGGCGTTGGATGATGTTGTCATGGGTGGCGTAAGCGCTAGCAATATCCAATTAGTAGAAAATACAGCTTTATTTGCTGGTAATGTCTCCACCGCTAACTCTGGCGGATTTGCATCTGTTAGAACTAAGAATTTTGATCCGCCCTTTAACTTATCCGGTTATGAAGGTGTGAAATTGCACGTCAAAGGTGATGGACAACGTTATAAAATCTTTCTACGAACAGATACAAAATGGGATGGCATTGGCTACAGCTATTCTTTTGACACAGTAGCTAATACTTGGATAGATGTTCACATTCCCTTTGCAGATTTGATTCCCGTCTTTCGGGCAAAAGTTGTCAAAGATGCGCCGCCTATTGAACAGACTAGAATTTGTTCATTCCAATTGATGTTGAGTAAATTTGAATATGATGGGGCTTTGAATCCCAAATTTTCCCCTGGTGGTTTTACTTTCCAATTGGAATCAATTAAAACTTACGGCGGTACAACTTTACCACAATTTATCCTAGTTAGTTCAGCAGGCGTAACTCGTCCCGGTCGCCCTGGTATTAATTTAGATGAAGAACCGCCAGCCGTGAAATTAAATGACCAATTGGGAGGAATTCTAACTTGGAAGTTGAAGGGAGAAGATAGCTTAAGAGAAAGCGGAATTCCTTATACGATTATTAGACCTTGTGCTTTAACTGAGGAACCAGGTGGTAAGGAATTAATATTGGAGCAAGGCGATAATATTAAGGGCAAAATCACCCGTGATGATGTGGCAGAACTTTGCGTGCAAGCGCTAAAAATAGCGAAAGCTTGTAATGTCACCTTTGAGGTAAAACAGGCAGACAATACTGTTTCTATCGATTGGCAGAAGCTATTTTCTAATTTAGTAAAGGATAAATAAGGTAAGTGGCTATAGATTTATACTCTATAGCCATACCAACAGATGTTTTCTAAATAGACTGTTATAAAAAAAATCCAAGTGCTAATAGTTGCCGGGATTTTAGCAACTATTATCTGGGGTGGATTATTTGGAAACACTGCTTTATCGCAGCAAGTGGAGTCTCGCATCAGCAACCTGGAAGCGGACTTTAATCGTGTGGAGTCACGATTAAACCAGATAGAGTCTCAACTCGGTCAAGGTCGCCAATCTCTATCTCGAAGAACGACACTTACCCCACGACAATCAAGTGGTTCCAGAGGAAATTTATCACAGCAAGATCCGATGTTTGATCGGCTGGCAACTTTGGTAGTTGAATTGAAGCAACAAGTCAACAAATTAGAGGGGCGAGTTTCTAAATTAGAAACTCGCTGAATATTTCAATTAGTATGAATTAAATCAAACCAGGGAGCAGAACTGACCCAACAAGAGACAGAGTTAGGATCTGGCGACTTAGCCAATCAGCGTTTTCGCGCAGGATATGCAGAATACTACCGTGAACTACTGTTTCTATCTGTATCCGCTCCTGTAGAGGGAAAGAATAGCGGCTTTTGGGAGTGCTGGATAATTCCTGTACCCCTTCGACTACATAGCGGTTAGGGATATGACTTAGAATGTGGGCAATTAACTTTTGGCGTAATTCATGAATTGAAAAAGCTAATTGATAAGGATGTTCAGGGTACTCATCCAAGACATTCTCAATTTCTTGAATGACTATTGGCAATGTTAAATTAATCAACGTATGCGACATGATAATATTGTTTGATAGAATGTTCACTTTCAAACCTAGATTCATCTGGTTACTATACAGCCTGTTATCAAAAAGTCCAGATGTTTCTAATTGGTCTTATTGTGAATAATTTTAACAACCAGACGTTTGAAATCAAGTATATACAAGAGTTTGATTGAATGGTTGAATTGTATAAGTTGATTAACTACGACATAAATAGTCAAGATAATCTTTGCAATATCACTCTCTTGGAGGAATTAACTAACAAAGCAATCGCGATTCCCTACCTTAAATTTTTTGTTGTGGTGACAATTTTTTGGGAGCGTTAAATAGTGTAGGCTAGCTTTAATTTCCGCAAGAAGTTAAGCATAGCTGAAATCACAATATCAGGCGACTCAATTAAGAAGCCATGACCCCCACTTTCGAGAACTACAAGTTCAGCGTCGGGAATGCCTTGAGCAAGTTGCTGGGAAAATTTGAGGGGGGTGAGAATGTCTTGTTTGCCAACTAGAACTAGGGTAGGACAATGAATTTTTTGAAGGCGATCTGTTGTGTCAAAGTCAAGCATGGCTTGGCTGTGATGATGGAGTGAATGAGTCGCTGGCGGGAAAGGATATCTGATTGCAAATTCGATCAGACCTTCGATCATGCCAGGAATCGAGTAGAAGGTATCTGTAAATATCCAGGGTAATACGACTTTTTCATAAAGTTTCAGGTCTACATTAGCGCAGAGTTCGCCCCAAGTCTCAATGATGCTGTTGAATAATCCATCACCCTTTGCCAGTGACGAAAGCAGCATTAAACTTTGCACCTTTTGAGGATGTGCTAACACTAACTCTTGAGCTATCTGACCACCCATTGAATGACCTACTAGATGCACCTTATCGATCGCAAGATGATCGAGCAATGCTGCTACATCATTAGCCATCTGCTTCAGACTATAGAGAGTTTCGGGAGCAGAACTTCGCCCCATACCTCGATTATCTAAGCGAATAACTTGATACTGCGAAATCAGCGATGGCATAATCAACGACCAATAGGCATGATCGCAAAGGAAGCCAGCTATTAATAGCAAAGGCTCACCCCTTCCCTTAATGTCGTAGAACAAATCAATCCCGTTAACCTGAAGCTTTGGCATAGTCAATAATTCTGCTAAACCCGATCTGAAACAGTGATAGACAACGCTACACTTTTACGTCTTAAATCTCTCGTCCACCGGAATTTGATAGCCATTGGCGAGGCGATTGGTCATGTTGGCAGTAGCTGCGATCGCCATGAGTTCCCCGAACATGGTATCATTCATCCCCTTGGCCCGCGCTCCTGCTGTGTGCGAGGCAATACAATACTCACAGCCATTTGTCGCACTCACGGCGATATAAATTAGTTCTCGCATCAGTGGATCAATTTCACCAGGGCTAGTCATCACTTCTTTCACCGCTTGCCAAGTTCGTTGCAAGGTAGGGGGATGATTAGCTATGGCTTTCCAAAAGTTATTGATATAGTCATTCTGGCGGGTGACGCGGATGTCGTCATATACCGCCCGGATTTCATCGCTGGCTTCTTCGTATTCAATCAGCTTAGTCATGTTTCTATGTTTTTACTTCCAACCATTAGCGGTGATGAAATTCGACCTCTCTCTCCAGAATCTTAATATCATAGTTGCCGAAGAAATCGTGGCCCAGTAAGCCGATGCTGGCTTTGGGCGCGATCGCTACCTGAAGATTATTGGCTGTAACTCCACCTGCTGCAATAGATTTTACCTTACTGGTTGGAAATTCTACTTCACTACCATCGGCAATTTGGGCTTGCATTGTACCTGTAGTCTGGAGTTTAAGTGTATTCGCCATACTTTGAGTAATAATAGTCCCGCTAGCACCAGTATCTACAATCATTTCAAAGGTTTTTTTGTCATTGAATGTAACGTCAATCACAGGAGTTCCACCAAAGCGGCGTTTAATTGAAACTCGAAAAACTCTGTCGTCTGAAGGTGCGGCTATATTGCCACAAAGCCTTTCTAATCCAACGGTTTTACCGGAGGACGTTACCATGTAACATCCTCCTGGATCGTCAGCTATTGCTTGATGAGAGAATACTAAAAATATCAGCGTTGGGATTAGTGCGTAGGCATAGCTTGTCCTAGACATCACAGTTGAAGTCATGGTTTTAATCCCATACCTAAAAATATTATTCATACTAGCTTTCACTCCATTTTTTCAATATTTATTGAAAACCAAATTGCTTACGATTTTTACTTTTAAGAGTTAAATAATGTGTTTGTTATTAGGATATTTATGGTAATTTTTTATATGTTTTTAGAATATGAAACTAATGTCATGTAAGCTATACTAGCTAGAATTACTGACTGAAAAATTAAAGATTGGGTGAAGACATAATGAAACTACTGAGAGTTAACTTATCAAGTAAATATTAATTGTCTGACTCAAAGCTTGCTGCTGCATTTACAGCAATTGCGATCGCATTTTTCACAGCAATATCCCTCTGTTCTAAGATGATATTTTCACTCACAGTACGACCAGCAACTACACCGCAAACAGCAGCAGCAGCAAAATTATACACACCTGCCATTTTGAATAGTGTGCCGGATTCCATCTCATAATTCAAGATATTTAAGCGCCGATATTCTTCTGTGATGCCATGCAGCGATCGCATTAAATTGGGATTCGCTGAATCAGTGCGTTCTTGTCCTTCGTAAAAAGTATCAACTGATGCCGTGATTCCGATGTAATGTTCAACCTTTAATTCTCGCGCGGCTTTAACTAAAGCGACTGTCAGAAACGGATCGCCTGTGGCTGGATATTCCACAGGTGCAATGTCATTTGCTGCACCTTGGCGACATAATGCTGCACTGCTAATAACAACGCTACCGACTGGTATATAAGGTTGAATTGCTCCACAAGTTCCAATGCGAATAATTTGCCGAATTCCTATTTGTATCAACTCGTTGACAACAATACTTAATGAAGGCGCACCCATACCACTAGTAGCTGATAAGATGCTGCGGCCATTTGGTAAGTATCCTACATAGCTATTGAGTCCGCGATTTTCCGATAATAAGCGGGCATCTTGGAAATAAGTTTGGGCAATTAGATGCGATCGCTCTGGCTCACCAGATAATAGGGCAATGCTGGGAGGCGATGAACCTAAATCATCTTGTCCAAAGCCAATGTGATAAAAGCGTTTATTTGCCATTCAATTGTACTCGCACACTTATTGCTGGCTCTTACAACTAAGGAGTCAAGAATTGCCCTCGATATAGTTGGGCGATCGCTAAATTATTAGGACTTAGCCCATGAACAAGAAAAGCAAAACCAAAGCCAAAGCATCTCTTTTAGACTGATGTTACACCATCTTTAAAATAAGTTTCCTGCATTAATTTCTGTAACAAAACCGCATTTCTATCCTGCTGTATGTTTATTGAGAGATGACAAATCCCTCTCAAGTCATAGATGTATTATGTGCTGTGATAGAGGATTTTTTACTTCTACATGAGTATTCTATTTAAATAAAGGAATTGAAAGGAATTGCCAGAGAAATCATAATTTTTCTGCTTTTTAGCTAATTTTCAGTGTATTTTTTGAAAAAATACAATTTTAAATGTTGTATTGTTAGTAGATAAATCATCTTAAAATCACGATAGAAAACATGGATAACACAAACGAAGTTGATAGTAATAAAAATAAATTGGATCAGCAAAAAACAGGGGATGAAACTGAGACAGATTCATTATCTAATGAACTGAGACATACAAATAAAACAATTAATATAGATGGTCAACGTCCAGTTGATCCAAGTAATATTGAAATTAAAAAAACAATTAATATAGATGGTCAGCGTCCAATTGGGAAGAACGAAAAGGATTATGATAAAACAATTAATATAGATGGTCAACGCCCAATTACTAAGAGCGCTTTTCAAGAATATGATATGCTAAATGTAGATGGAAAGCGGCCAATTGACCCTAGTGATTTAGAGGTTGAAGACATCCTGGACATAGACGGTCAACGTCCGATTACTAAGAGTAATTTCCAAGTTCAGGATACTCTAGAGATAGACGGTAGTCGTCCAATAGGTTCAGATAACACTGTTGAAGCAGAAATACCAACAGATTATGTAGACTAAAATCACGAACTTTCTTGATACTGTAAAGTAGTGAAAGTAAAAAATTTGAATTGCAGATGTTACAGATGGCGATCGCTGGCAGTGTCAAGAGAGCGCGATCGCCCCTTTGTAAATACGGCATTTAATCGCCCAAACTATTGAACCTTGCAACAATAGCGATCCAAGGATATGGTTGCCGATTATGAATCTGTAAACCAATCGATTCTCGCAAAATTGCCGAAAGCTTGTTCTTTTAAGATCATACCTGTCAGGGCAGACCAGTCAGAGTCCAATACTTTTCGGTTAAGGGGGAAAGGGTTTGAATTTCCCTTTCCCCTTTCCCTCTTAACCTTTCCCCAGACCAAAAGAGAGATTATTGGGTTTAACCGAATGGCACTAAGAAAAGCTGAAACCTCGTCAGGGCAGGGTGTGGGAGGTGTGGGAGGATGGGGAGGCAATGCAGCATTTGTTGATATGCAGTTATTCAATTTTTTTCTTTCTCCCCACACTCCCCACACTCCCCACACTCAAAAAGCAAGTGATATCAGGGCTTTGCGATTAACTTAGTGCCATTCGGGTTTAACCGAAAAGTATTGAGTCAGGGTCAGGGCTGTTTCTTGACTTAGTGCCATTGGATCAAAGCATAATCAAACCCAGTCTTATACCCACAGCAACAGCCTCGGTGCGGCCGGAGACACTGAGCTTTTGAAAAATGGACGAGAGATGAAATTTGACGGTATGCTCAGAAATATGTAAACGTTTAGCGATCGCTTTATTTCCCAACCCTGACCCCAGCATTCCTAAAACTTCTATCTCCCGTGGTGTCAGACTTTGTACAGGATTTGTGACTACTTTTTCTCGAATAGACAGTAATTCTACAGCATCCGGGTGCAGCACCAGCAAACCAGAAGCGATCGCTTCTACAGCAGCGACAATTTCTGACTCTGTGCTAGTACTGGGCAATATCCCCCGGATACCAGAACGTAACGCCGTCTCTAAGTCGATGCTGTCGAGTTCCTCAACGATGACAATCATTGCCAATGGGTATTGATCTTCTTGAATGACCAGCAATTTTTCCCACACTGATTGTTGAAGATTACCGCTTAAATCGACCAGCACCACATCTGGTTGTAATTGCCCAACTTCCCTTGTCAATACATCCAAATCGGATGCACTCCCTACAACCGTCAACCGAGGATTGGTAGTCACCACAGCTGATAACCCTGCCCGGACTACAGGGGAAGTAGCAACTACCATCACCTGGATCATGTCGCCTCCACAGCAGTTTTCCCAGCTTGCACTGCAACATAAATCAGGAATTGCTGCCCACCGCGTAGGAGTTGTATCGGCAAAGTTCCTTTACTTTCATGGAGATATTTAGTTAAGTCATTCATACTAGTGAATAATCGCCCCGAAACTCCAACTAAAACATCGCCGATTTGCACCCCAGCAGTTTCTGCCGCACTGCCAGGTAAAATTGACAACACCAATAAACCCAAGCTACGCCTATCTATAAGCACAGGTTGCAGTGTGACTCCCAGTTGCGGACGACTATTTCCCTGTAAAAAACGCTCAACGGTGTTGCTGGGAACTGCTACAGCTAAACCATTGACAATCATGGTGTTAATTCCTACGATTTGACCTTGACAATCGGCAAGTGGCCCCCCAGAATTTCCAGGATATAGTTGCAAATCAGCCATAACAGCCCGCGAATTATTTGCATAGATAATCCCAGTTGTCACAGCACCACTGTCAGCAAAGGGATTACCCACCGCCAAGACTAATTCACCTATTCGTAGTGCCTGAGAATTGCCAATGTTTGCAGCAGTTAAATCAGTGGCGACAATTTTCAGGGCTGCTAAATCCTGCTGTGGATCAAACTGTGTACGCACCGCATCAAATACTCTGCCATCTGCCAATTCCACAGTTGCGCGGTTGCTGGTTGCGACGTGGGCATTAGTGATAATTAGTCCGTCAGATTGCCAAATCACACCAGAACCGACTCCTAGAGAGCCACTTTTAACTTTAACAGTGCGTAGGCGTAGTTTAGTAGCTACCTCTGTCAATTCAGCAGCAATATTAGTTAATGTTGTGTTTGCCATGTTATACAATTTTTCCCCATGTCAAAGTAGAATCTGTTGGCTGACAATTGTTTTTAGTCGAGTTGGGATAATTGAGAATGCTGCAAGATATCAGTCAACCCAACTTTGGAAAGCAAATTTTGACAGTTCCAAGTTCAGAGGCTCAACGTTGGAGCAAAAAGGTCGAAGTTTCGAGTTCAGAGGCTCAACGTTGGAGCAAAAAGGTCGAAGTTTCGAGTTCAGAGGTTCAACGTCCGAGCAAAAAGGTTGAAGTTCCGAGTTCAGAGGCTCAACGTTCGAGTAAAAAGGTCGAAGTTTCGAGTTCAGAGGCTCAACGTTCGAGTAAAAAGGTCGAAGTTTCGAGTTCAGAGGTTCAACGTCCGAGTAAAAAGGTTGAAGTTCCGAGTTCAGAGGCTCGAATGGATAGAAAATTTAGATAAATTTTGACACAGCTAGTTAAACCCATCCCAAATTGGGATTATTCCTCCTTAGTAGGTCGTTCGCCAACTGCGATCGCTAACTCAATTAACACTCCACCCCGGACAACTTGCAGGTTGACGGTTTTACCAATGCGATCGCTACTATTGAGCAGCGCTAGTACATCACCTGTATCGCCTACAGTTACGCCATCAAACGTTACCAAAACATCGCCAAGCAGCACGCCTGCATTATCAGCAGGCCCAGAAGATTCAACATTAACAACAATTACCCCAGTTGCAGAAGTTAAATTGAGAGCAGTTGTTAGATTCTTTGGTAAACGTACAGGTTGCATTCCTACACCCAAGTAGCCTTTTGAAATGCGTCCTTTTGCTACCAATTGGTCAACCACGCGATCGACTGTAGCACTGGGAATAGTCAGAGCAGTACCACGCCGCCCCGATGTATTCATACCTACCACAAAACCAGCAGCATCTACGAGCGGCCCGCCTGCAAAACCAGAGTAAAGGGTGAAGTCTGGGCGAATGAATTGGTCAATATTCCCGCCATTCATACTGCGCCAAGCACCACTAACCACACTGACTGCACCCATCGCCGCCCTTAAGTCACCTTCGCTACCTCTTGCCAGTCCTAGCACGAGATGACCGACTTTGAGCGTTTTGGCATCGCCAACTTTTGCCACAGGTGTTTCTACATTTTCTAGCTTAAAAACAGCTAAATCAGTGCTAGAATCATGACCGATGAGTGTTATCGGTGTAGTATTACCATTTGACAAGGTAATTGTGATATCGTCATAGCGCTGGAGAGACTCATCAGAGGTAACAATAATGCCATTACGCCAGTGAATGCCACTTGGGGAGAGACGTGTACCCCCATTTACCGCAACCACAGCACTCCCAGCTTGTTCTACGGTGTCAGCTAAACTGTTGGATAAAGCCAGTAATGAAGACATAAGATTTTTCCGCCAACGTTCTTAGATGTTCATATCGTGCAGTTTTCTCAACACAGATGGCATCGGAAAAATGGGGAGATTTCATCCTAGAAAAATGGCTAGTACAGCACGGCGGAAATCCATTTAGGAAAATGCCAAATCATCGACCTCTGTTTCTGCAATGTTGCAGTTAAAAAGGATTAATGTACCTGGGTTAATATTTATGGCTCTTCAGTTCCTTTTATGGAGTCGAATAATAAATAAAATCTAATCAAAGCCTATGTTCCTTGCTATGACTGGATTTTAAATTTTTTAGCCTTTCTATAAAACGGCTATTTTAATGCTGAACATAAAACCAACGCAAGAGCCAAATATCTTTTGCAGACACAGTTAAATTAATATTCCCTATTAATTAGAAACAGTTTTTTTTAGTACGCCAGGAATTGCCTCAATTATTGTGTTGGCAATATCTTCAGGCGTATCTCCCTCTTGCACGGTGATGTGCAAATCGGCTTGAGAGTAAAGTGGTGTTCGTTGTTCGAGGAGCGATCGCAATTTACCCTTAAGGTCAGCATCTTGCAAGAGTGGTCTGGTGGTATCTTCAGCTAAACGGCTATAAATGAGTTCAACTGGCACATCTAGCCACACTATCAAACCGTGGTGCAAGTAACCCCAGTTTTCTCGGCGTAATACAATACCCCCACCCGTTGCGATAGTCAATTTTGTAAAAGCACAAACTTGTGAAAGCACGTCACTTTCTATTTGGCGAAACCCTGCTTCACCTTCTTCGGCAAATAACTGATTGATAGATTTATCTGTTGCTTTGGCAATGACACCATCAAGATCCAAAAACCCATAACCTAGATGCTTTGCTAGTAAGGGCCCTACTGTCGTCTTACCAACACCCATCATACCAATTAAGTACAGGTTAACTCCTTGTAATAAACTGCCCACCAGTCGCTTCGCTCCAATTATGAGTTGTTAACGTTCGCCTTTGGCATCTCCCCTTGGGAGAAGATTTGAGCTAGAGCTTCCTTAGATCAAACTTTTCGCTGAGTCACAGTTTCCAATTATAAACCCATTGACTCATACATTTTTGCTTCTCTCCCCAGCATTACCAGCAATTTTTGGGTTTCAATATAGAACGTAAGGTCTTGCAAAAAGTAGAAACAGCTAGTTTTAATCCCTAACGCTCTTTTATTACTCTCGTGAGAGTATAATTAATTACTAAGAGTTTAACTTAGCAAGGGTATTTAATTGGGTTCAAGAACGGCTACCT
>NZ_JBALEQ010000130.1:0-23304 GCF_036917775.1 Nostoc sp. | reverse complement strand
ATTCATCGGTTCAAACTGCTGAAATACTTACTATGTATACATTTTATCAGTTTTAAGCTCCGGTTTTTTCTGAGTTTGTGAGAAATCCGGGTTTAACTATAAAGCTCTATATCAAAAAGATTGGTTATACTTTTGGAAAAGCAATTTCTTTATATATACTACCAGTATAGTATTAATGGGGATTTTTTTGATTTGGTATGAAAGAGAATTAAAAAATGTATATTTCAAGCAAAAAGACAAAAAAATCCTTAATGCACTTGAAAAAAGACTTTCTCAGCCAGGAGCAATAGATGAATTAAGGCAGAAAAATCTACCAAACGAAATAGTAGATTTTCTTGTGATAATAAATAATAAAGTTAGCAACGAATGGATTGACAAGGTTATGTCAGAATATTTAAGTGAAGAATTATCTCAGCCAGGAAAAATCGATGAATTAAAGCAATGGGAACCTTCAAAAATTGCAGAACTTTTAGTCAAAATTGAGCGCGAATTTCATTGGGCAAATACTCCTTGGTGGAAGAGATGGTATTCTGGTATTCCCAAGCCTTAGCAAAGTAGGTCAGGATATGTAGAGAGAAAACAACGTAGATTGAAGCAAGAGCAATAGCCGATCGCACTTCTTTGTGATGCTGAAACGACTAATCCTGCGTCTTCTCAACTGGCCCAAGCTGCTCTAATAGCTGACGCACTGACAAAACAGGTATAGCTGAATTGGAAAACCCTTGCAAATCACGAGTAATGATCGCGTCTAAACTCTGAGCGACTGCACAATAAATTTGTACCGCATCCTCAAAATCAGCTAAACCAGATGCAAAAGCTGCTTCTAAAATAGCCCGATTTACAGAGCAAATAACTAAAACCGCCAGTATGGTTGAAACTGCCTGTCTAGCAAGTTCAACACTTTGAGTCTGTCTGCGGGCGATGTAGAAAATATCAGTGAGTGTTGTTGCAGTCACGTATCCAACCACTTGTCCAGAATCGATCAAATTAAACAGAGCTTTTGCATCTTGCAAAAACGGTTCTCGGTCTAGCAAATAATCTAGAATGATGTTGGTATCAATCAAAACTCTCACTAAAGATATTTCTCCACCCGACGCTCTTCTAGCATGAACTCCACTTGTTCATCAGTCGGCGCTGGCTTGTCAGTCTTCAATAAACCTTTCATCTGCTTGATGATGCGCGATCGCTCAGGTGGTTGGGTTGGAACATCTTGCAAGGATTCAATAATCGCACGGACGAGTTCAAGGCGATCGCTCGCTGGCAGTTGACGGGCTTGCTCTTTAAGCTCTTGCAGGGACATAGAAAACACTTCGACAAATGCTGTATCTAAATTTTAGTATGAGCTATCAACGCTTAACTAAAGATAAATCCGGTGTTAGCCTTTGCAAAACTTGCTTCAATACCATTACCGTCCAATCTATATCGGCTTCAGTGGTATCACGCCCCAATGTGATGCGAATTCCCCCCAAAGCGGCTTTTTCGGAATAGCCCATCGCTAACAATATCGGGCTTGGGCTAAGTTTACCACTGTGACAGGCAGCACCAGAACTAATGCCGATGCCTGCAAGGTTTAACTGTCGTACCAAGGTTTTACCGCTCAATTTTTTACCATCGGCGTTTTCTAAGCACATACTCACATGGTGAGGTAAACGATCGCAGCTATCCCCTGTAGGAATTAAACCAGGAATCTCAGCTAGTTGGGCAAAAGCGCGATCGCGTAACTCAATTAATCGTGGTGTTTCTGTAACCAATTCTTGCGCTGCTAATTCTGCTGCTACACCAAACCCGGCAATTATCGGTACTGCTTGCGTACCAGAACGCAGCCCCATTTCTTGCCCACCACCACCTAGTAAGGGCATCAATTCCACACTAGGACGCACATACAACGCCCCTACACCTTGGGGGCCATAGATTTTATGACTAGAAAGGCTAAGTAAGTCTACTGGGAGTTGTTGCACATCTATGGGTAAACGTCCCGCAGCTTGCACCGCATCTGTATGGAACAAAGCACCATGCGATCGCATAATTTTACCCAATGCTGCGATCGGTTGCACTGTCCCTACTTCACTTTGACCGTAAATTATGGAAACTAAAACTGTGTTATGTCGCAACGCCGCCTTTAAATCCAAGGGATTGACTCTACCTTTAACATCTACAGACAAGCGCGTAACTTCCCAACCCCACATTTCTAGCAACTTTACTGTTTCAGAAATTGCGGAATGCTCGACGCTGGAAATAATTAGATGTTGAGGAACAGCATATAACCGAGCCACACCCATAATCGCTAAATTATTTGCCTCAGTGCCACCAGAGGTAAAAACGATCGCTTCAGGACTGACGGCGTTAATTAAACCAGCCACTTGAACTCTGGCTTGTTCCACAACCGTTGCAGCCCGTTGTCCCCACTCATGTAAGCTGGAGGGATTGCCCCACTGTTGAGTCAGGACTGTTTGTATAACTGCGATCGCTTCTTGTCGAGTGGGAGTAGTAGCGCTGTAATCTAGATAAATTTGCATATAGCCGATAATAGTGAGAACACACTTTGGTAATAGGCTGGCGATCTTTTCAGAAGATGCAGTTTACCTGGATAAATCCTGAAAAAAATCTTGGTAATTCTGCATCTAGGAGTGAATTTTTCCCTTTGTTTGGAAAGTTATTTTTCTAATTAATTTAGAATACAAAATTTTGGGAATGATAAATCTATCCACTCCCAATCCACTTTTAACAGATTACAGTGCAACTTATCTTTAGACAAAGATATTTTTCATATATCTTTTTACTAATATTCTCCCTCGCTGGTTGTCAACGAGTCCAGTCTTTCAATCAGCGTCCAGCACCTTTACCACAAGACCCTTTAGTTCAAGTCTACTTTAACCATTCTGAGTCTTCAGAATACAAAGAAGCTTACCGTCAGCAAACTCGCTTGGGGGATGATTTAGAAAAACAAATTGTCAATGCTATTATGCACGCTGAATCTACGATTGATGTGGCAGTGCAAGAATTACGTTTACCCAAAGTTGCCCAAGCACTGGTTGATAGACAAAAAGCTGGGGTAAAAGTCAGGATAATTTTAGAAAATAACTACAGCAGACCTTGGAGTAGTTTAACATCTGCTGAAGTAACTAAGTTAGATAAAAGGGAACAAGAACGCTACAACGAATTTCGCAAATTTATCGATATTAACCAAGATAATCAACTCAGCCCGGCAGAAATCAATCAAAGAGATGCTTTGATAATTTTGCAGAATGCTAAAATTCCCTGGATAGACGATCGAGCAGATGGTTCAGCAGGTAGCAGCTTGATGCACCATAAATTTGTGATTGTAGATAATCGCATTGTAATTATCACTTCAGCGAATTTTACGTTAAGTGATACTTATGGTGATTTCACAAATTCCAATACTTTAGGCAATGCCAATAACTTATTGCAGATTGACAGCCCAGAATTAGCATCTTTATTTACAGAAGAGTTTAATATTATGTGGGGAGATGGGCCAGAAGGTAAGCCAGATAGTCGATTTGGGTTACAAAAACCGATGCGTTCGCGTAGCGTGTCTGAAGGACACTCGCCTAAAAAAATTAGATTAAATCAAACCACAATTACTGTGCAATTTTCGCCAACTTCTCCGACTGAACCCTGGAGTAACAGTAGTAATGGCTTAATTGGTAAAACTTTAGATTCAGCAACCAAATCTGTTGACATGGCCTTATTTGTCTTTTCCGATCAGCGACTTGCCAATATCTTAGAAAATCGCCATCAACAAAACGTACAAATTCGCGCTTTAATTGAACCACAATTTGCATATCGTCCGTACAGTGAAGCCTTAGATATGATGGGAGTTACTCTCAGTAATAAATGTAAATATGAAGTTGATAACAATCCTTGGCAAAATCCCATTACTACTGTAGGTGTACCTGTGTTACCCAAAGGCGATTTATTGCATCACAAATTTGGTGTAATAGATAGCCAAACAGTAATTACAGGTTCTCATAATTGGTCAGATGCTGCCAATAATGGTAATGATGAGACACTTGTAGTAATTGAAAATCCCATAGTTGCGGCTCACTATGTGCGAGAATTTGCTCGTCTTTATGCCAAAGTTAAACCCGGCTTACCACCGGCAATTCAAGAAAAGGTGAAATTAGAACAAACACGCTGTCCCCAGATAAAAAGTTCTTCATCAAGTGAAGTACAAGCAATTAAACAAATAAATATTAACACTGCAAGTTTAGAAGAATTAGAAACTCTCCCTGGCGCGGGTAAGAAGTTAGCACAACAGATAATTCTTAGCCGTCAACAGCAAAAATTTACATCTTTACAAGACTTAGAAAGAGTTCCAGGGGTTAAAGCGAAGACATTGGAAAAATGGCGCGTAGGCGTAGCCCGTCGTAGACATCGCGTGATTTGGTAGCAGTCTTTGTTTAAAGAATAAGATCCCCGACTTCTCAAAGAAGTCGGGGATCTGGGACAGGGGATTCTGTGGCATACAAATTAAATGCGATCGCTACTTAAACTAATCAAACTGCGTGAATGCCCATTCCGAGAAAATCGTTCTGCTATTATTTTTTGATAAACCGCTTCATAGCCATCAGTCATTTGCTCAACGCTGAAAAGGTCTTCGACATATTGGCGGCAAGTATAGCGGTCTAACTCTATTACCCGATCCACAGCACTGATGCACTCTTGAAGATTATTGCAGAGGAAACCCGTCTTACCGTGGGAAATTACCTCTTCAGTAGACCCCAACTTCATCGCAATCACTGGCGTACCCGAAGCCATTGACTCAACCATCACTAATCCAAAGGGTTCCCGCCAAGTAATGGGGAATAGAGTTGCAAATGCGCCTCCCATGAGAGCATTTTTTTGAGCATGATTAGCTTCACCCAAATACTGAATTTGCTCTCCGTCAATGTGCGGTTTGATTTCCTTTTCAAAGTATTCCACATCAACGACATCTACCTTACCTGCCATTTTCAAGCACCAACCTGCTTGTTTTGCAATTTCTATTGCTAAATGCGCTCCCTTTTCAGGAGACATCCGACCTAAAAACGCTAGGTAGGGAGGATCTTCTGGTTGGGCGTGAAAATTATAACTGCTGACATCAATTCCGTTGTAGACCGTTGCTAGATAGTTCAACCCTAACCTTTGTTCTCGTTGTGCATCAGAAATACTAACGTAGGGTTGTTTTTTACCAAAACTAAACATCTTTTCGTTGTCAGGGGTGAAAATACCGTGCAACGTGTGAACTGTAGGAGTTGTGACGAGATTTGCGTAAGCTAGCGCCCCACATCCTATATGGGAGTGAATAATATCAAATTCTTCTGCGCGTTCATACACTGAAGCGAGATTCAGCATTTCATAAACACTGTAATCTTTGATAGTGCGATCGAGTCTGAGGGCACGGGGATGAACTGACACAAGTTTTGCCAGACTGATAGAATCTCCCGATGCAAATAAAGTTACTTCATGTCCGCGTCGGACTAACTCATCGGTTAGTAATCCCACTACTAACTCTATACCACCATAAGCTGGAGGTGGAACTCTTTCCCATAATGGAGCTACTTGAGCAATTCTCATCACAAACCTCCTAAAAAATAAAGCTAGAATTAAAAGTTTTTATTTCTGTTGTCGTAGTGCTTGTAATTGATTCACTTGGCATCAGAAAGTAACTTCAGATACTAAACTTACTAACAATTTCCTTTAAATCTTATGCTGTTTTTTCTATATTCCTTGTCTATCCTAGTACGGAAATTACCCACTCCTAAAGAGGTAAATACATTCCTATATATTAATTTTTAATTGTTTGGTGTAATTTTAAATATAGACTTTTTGATTAACAATAATTTCATAAAAACGCCAAAACTCACTTTAAATAGTCATATTAGACGATAAATATCCAATTTAGGTTATCAAATATCGGATTTACAAATATTAATTAAATAATAAAACCTATAGGCACTCTTTGGACGGCTTTCCGTACTCTAAAAGATAAACTGTAGCCGTCCAAAAGACAGATTTCGATAAATTAGGTATTTTGAAATCAAAAACAGCAATTTTGTTAGAAGTTCTATCCAAGTTTTTCAAGGTAACAATCAATCCTGTTCCTATTAACCTTATTTAAAGGCAATAGGAAGTCACGAGAATTTAATTTTTCTACCTCCATAAGTTAGATTCTCTAGTAGTCCAGAGGGAGAAAATAGAGTTAATTTATTGACTTATTACATTAAATGTGATATTTTGTATTGCTATCAATAAAAATCATATATATAAACGTGAATATCTCTCCATCTCTCAAAAAACCGCGTGTCTCATGGCAAGCGGTTTTCTCACTAGTAATATTTGTGTTCATGTACCTGCCTATACTGGTACTTGGCTTTTATAGCTTCAATCAGTCACCCTATAGCGCAACTTGGCAAGGATTCACTCTCGATTGGTATCGCAAGTTATTCAGCGACGATCGCATTTTATCAGCCTTGCAAAACAGTATGATCGTTGCTGGTTGTGCAGTTGGGGTTTCAGCCGTACTGGGAACTTTGATGGCCGTTGGGTTAGCACGTTACGAATTTCCTGGCAAGAAATTGTATCGGGGTATTGCTTACTTACCATTGATTATTCCCGATATTGCGATCGCAGTGGCAACCCTAGTTTGTTTAGCCGCCTTTGCCATACCCCTAAGTTTGTGGACGATAGTTGCAGCGCATATCGTGTTTTGTCTAGCTTACGTCGGACTTGTAGTTGCTTCACGACTTACCAATTTAGATCCCCATTTAGAAGAAGCAGCACTAGATTTAGGCGCTACACCAACCCAAGCTTTCATTCAAGTATTATTACCTCAACTGATGCCTGGTATTTTGGCTGGTTGTCTTTTGGCTTTTGTCCTCAGCTTAGACGACTTTCTTATTTCCAGCTTTACTGCGGGTAGCGGTTCTAACACCCTGCCAATGGAAATTTTTAGCCGGATTAGAACAGGAGTCAAGCCTGATATTAACGCTTTGAGCGTCATGTTGATTTCAGTATCTGCGATCGTTGCTTTTATAGCTGAATTAATTCGCGCTTCTGGAGAAAATAAAAGCTAAAAATAAAACTTGTAATTAATAATCAAAATTATGGATAACTTGGTTCTCCGTGAACTTTTTTGGATGGCAAAAAAAGCTATATTTCAAGAGACGTTGCAATGTAAACTCCTCTACATTCTTCATACTTATGTATTTGTATTTACCAATAGTTAAAAACGTCCCAACATAAATAAATATATAAAATTTATTCATCTTTTTGTTTTCGTGTTGAAAGAAGTTTTAGCACATGAATAAATTTCAGTGTTCGCTTCTCTACATAACTGTTTTCAATTAGATAATATTGGGGCTAACTTTGGAGAAAATGCTATTTCCCCCTCATTATGCAAATCTGCCAAAATCCCAATTGCTCAAATCCATTCAACTCTGCTAGCAATAGATTTTGCGTGAGTTGCGGACAAAGCAACTTTGGCAAACTTCTAAGAAGCCGTTACCGCGTATTAAGACTCTTAGGTGAAGGTGGATTTAGTAGAACATATTCTACAGAGGATGTAGACAGACTAAACGCGCCTTGCGTTATCAAGCAATTTTTCCCCCAATTTCAGGGAACCGGACAACGCACCAAAGCAGCAGAATTTTTTAAAGAAGAGGCTTTTCGGTTGTATGAACTAGGAGAAAATCACACCCAAATTCCTAGATTACTAGCTTATTTTGAGCAAGGTGCTAGTTTGTATCTTGTCCAAGAATTCATTCAAGGAAAAACTCTCTTACAAGAAGTTCAGCAGCAAATCTATGGTGAAAAACAGATTTGGGAACTTTTAGCTGATTTATTGCCAGTTCTGGAATTCATTCATGCCCATAACGTCATTCATCGAGATATCAAACCAGAAAATATTATCCGCCGTGCAAGTGATCAAAAACCCGTATTAATTGACTTTGGCGGTGCTAAACAGGTAACACAAACCAGTTTAGGAAGACAAGCGACAGTAATTTATACCCTTGGTTATGCCCCAACTGAACAAATGGCTGGATTTGCTTGTCACGGCAGTGATTTGTATGCTTTGGGTGTAACTTGTGTGCGTCTTTTAACTAGATGTTTGCCTTTGCAGGATGCTTCTGGACAGGTTAATGACCCTATTTATGATGCCATGAATGCTAAATGGTTGTGGCGCGAAAAATTACAAGAAAACGGTATTACTATTAGCGACGACTTAGGAAGAATTTTAGAGAAATTACTAAAGCATCTACCCAGTGAAAGATATCAAACAGCAGTAGAAGTTATCAACGATTTGAAATTTGCAACATCTAATATTGAACCTGTTGCTCTCAAAATTGTTTCGATGTCTCAACCTATATTACCGCCGCTACCACAAAAAATAATAGTACCATTACCTCCCTTAGAAACTTTTGAATTTGACGTAGTGACAGTAGACACAGGTGGTAGAGAAGTAAACCGCATGAGTGGTAATGCCAACTTCTTTGCGGAAGAATTGGGTAAATCTGTCACCTTAGGAATGGTATCGATTCCTGGCGGTACTTACATGATGGGTTCACCGGAGTTTGAAGGAGATGCTGATGAACGTCCTCGGCATAAAGTTACCGTCGAACCATTTTTTATGGGAAAATTTCCCGTAACTCAAGCACAGTGGAGAGTAGTAGCAGCTTTACCCAAAATAAAACAAGCTTTAAATCCCAATCCATCAAAATTTAAAGGTTTAGATAGACCAGTAGAAAATGTATCTTGGTATGAGGCTGTAGAATTCTGTCTCAGACTATCAGCAAAAACTGGGCGCGACTATCGTTTACCTAGTGAGGCTGAATGGGAATATGCTTGTCGGGCTGGAACTACAACATCTTTCCACTTTGGCGAAACCATTACCTCTGAGTTAGTCAGTTGCACTATTGAAACAGCAAGCAAATTTCGTAGAGAAACAACTAACGTCGGTAGTTTTGAAGTCGCCAACGCCTTTGGATTATACGATATGCACGGGCTAGTTTGGGAATGGTGCGCTGACTCGTGGCACAACAATTACAGCGATGCACCTTCAGATGGAACAGCTTGGGAAGTTGGCGGTGATATTAATCGCCGAGTGCTACGTGGTGGTTCTTGGAGTTTCAATGCCGAACTGTGTCGCAGCGCCAGCCGTAGCTGGAATGAGTCAGACGGTGGACTGAGGGTTTGTGGCTTTAGAGTAGTATTTTCTGTAGAGGAGATTATTTAGCAATTTATTTCTAGGCTGTAGTAATTATGAAAGACAAAATTGAGAAAGGTGACATAGTAATTATTAATAAAAGTGGAAAATATTACAACCAAGTGGGTGAAGTTAGTGGCATTGATTACAATATTTTCTTCGTCAAAATAGTGGTAGTGAAGTTAGGCAATCAAGAAGAAACATTTGAGGAGAAAGATTTACAATTACAAACTAAAAAACCGAGTATTGAAGAAGTCGTCGCATCTATAGACCAAATTTTAGAACAAGTTGAGCAAATTATTAACTTGCCAACAAAAGAGAAAATAGAGTTACCCAACCGTCTGAAATATCTTAAATTAGATATTCCTAAATTAGATAAACAGGTAATTCAAAAAAACTTTGACAGTATAGATAAAACACTCGCAGCAGCAAGAGAAGCAGACTCTTTAGCAAGCTTTTGGCAAGAGATAGATCCTAATTTAGAGAAAATAAGCTGGTGGGTTAGAACAAGTCTGTAAATCGACAAGGAAGTCAGAGAGAATAAATCACTTGTTCTCAGACTCTGCCTGGGAATGCCTAGTACATTCTTCGTAGAGACGGCGATTTATCGCGTCTCTCTAACGTACCAGTCTTTTAGACGCGATAAATTGCGTCTCTACATGAGGGCTTTCTGGCTTATCCCAAGTTTTGTAGATTGGGTACAGCGATCGCGTAAACCAACATAAATAAGGTGGTTATGTTGGGTTGCGTTTCACTGCACCCAACCTACATTGATAAATTTTATACTCCAAAAATTAAATGTATTTGATATCCTGAAGCATTGCTAAATGCTTATTAACTGGTGCAAGGGTATTGGCAGCAATCAGCCCACTAGCGGCGACTGCTGGTAAACCAATACCGGGAAACGTTGAGTCGCCACAGCACATCAATCCTGGTAGGGGTGTGCCGGGGCCAGGAAACATCCCAGTTCCAGCCTGAATTGCCGGGCCATAAGAACCTCGGTGACGACGAAGATAACGCTCGTGAGTTAGAGGTGTACCAACAAGTGTGACTTCGCAACGAGAGCGAATATCGGGAATTATCCGTTGTAGAGCTTGCCACATTACTTCTGCACGCGATCGCTTTTGTTCGGCATATTCTTGACTCCTTCTATCCATTCCTTGCCAGATAGAGTATGGTTCATTACCAGGTGTATAGACATGAATCACGTGTTTACCTGGTGGTGCTAAAGATGGATCGAGAACTGAAGGGATGGAAATCACCACTACATTTTGAGGTGCTGTTACGCCCAACTCCCAGTTATTGACTACGATGTAATGACACCGCAAATTTGACTGTAATCCTTGAGCATCGATGCCTAAATGCAGGTGCATAAAGCTATCACACTCAGGTGTAGCTTGTCGTTTGCTGCGGTACTGTTTAGGTATTGCCTTTTCTGGTAGTAACTTCAGTGTGTCCCAAACCGAGGCATTAGAAATTACTGCTCGTTTTGCGCGAATTTCGGAGCGATCGCGCAGACGCACACCCACCGCACGATTACCTTCTACAAGCACTTCTTCCACATGAGCGCCTAGCATCAGCTTCCCACCATGACGCTCTAATCCTTGTACAAGGCTGTCAACTAAAGCACCACTACCCCCAATTGGATATTCCAGGATTGCATCTGGGCGGTACCAGTCCGCAAACATAAATGCTACCTCTGCGGCGCTAGTACCATCTGCGGGCAATCCAGAAAGGAGAAAACACAGCAAATTTAGCCAGTTTCGGGTAAAAGAGTCTTTAACAACCCCATCCATAATCCGGCTGAAGGGGCCCGTCAGCTTAATTATATTCGCCACATTTTTTGTCAGAGATGGAAGAAACGGGCCCACAGTTCTAGCTGCACCAAAATCAAAGCGTAATGCGGCTGGTGGTATGGAAGTTGCAGCCCTAGCAAATGGTTCCATAACGCGCTGGAGTTCTTGCCATTCAGCAACAGCATCATCACCACAGAATTTCATCAGCACTTCACAAAATTGCTCTGCACCAACCGCCGTGTCAAAATCACCTTCTGGTAGACAACAACCCCAAGTATCGTAGGTGACGCATGGCAATTCAGAACCAATTGCATCTAACACTTGTCGCAAAGGGTTAGCAGAGGGGCTGTAAGATAGTCCAGAGTAGAGAGACGGGCCCGAGTCAAATTTGAAACCATTGCGCTCAAAACCATGAGCAGCACCTCCAGCAATGGAGTGGCTTTCGCAGACTATCACATCAAAGCCATACCGTGCCAAAAGAGCAGCACAACTCAAACCGCCAATACCGCTACCAATAACAACTATATCTGTGTTTTGCATATCCCTAATGTTTGCAACAATAAATTCAAACAGTTGTGGAAACTTGGATAATATCATCCGCTCCCCCATCCAGTAACCGCTCTAATTGGTTAATATCATCACTAAGGATGGACAATGGGGAATGGGGAATGGGGAATGGGGAATAATTATGCCCAATAATAAATGACAAATGACCAATGACAAATGACAAATGACAAATTCATATTGGAGAAAGGAATTTGAAAAATCAGCAATTCGGAAATTGGCAAACCACAGTTTTAGGAATTGTGTTAGCAACACTAGTGATTTTGGGACTAAATTCCTTTATCATTATTAACCCAGGAGAAGCAGGAGTGATCAGCATCTTGGGTAAAGCTAGAGATGGCGCTTTATTAGAAGGGATTCACGTTAAACCGCCTTTTATCTCAGTGATAGATGTGTATGATTTGACTGTTCAAAAATTTGAAGTGCCAGCCGAAAGTTCTACAAAAGATTTACAGAATTTATCTGCAAGATTTGCGATCAACTTTCGCCTCGATCCTATCAAGGTAGTTGAAGTTAGAAGAAAACAAGGAACATTAGCAAATATAGTATCAAAAATCATTGCACCTCAGACACAAGAAGCATTTAAAATTGCAGCAGCGAGAAGAACAGTAGAAGAAGCAATTACCAAAAGAAGTGAATTGAAAGAAGACTTCGATCAAGCGTTAGGCGATCGCTTAGACAAATATGGGATAATTGTGTTAGATACTAGCGTAGTTGATTTAGCATTCTCGCCAGAATTTGCCAGAGCAGTGGAAGAAAAACAAATTGCTGAACAACGGGCGCAAAGAGCCGTTTATGTAGCACGGGAAGCAGAACAAGAAGCACAAGCGGATGTGAATCGCGCCAAAGGTAGGGCAGAAGCTCAAAGGCTTTTAGCAGAGACACTCAAAGCCCAAGGAGGACAGTTAGTTTTACAAAAAGAAGCAATTGAAGCTTGGAAGAGTGGCGGCGCTCAAATGCCCAAAGTCCTCGTTATGGGTGGCGACTCAAAAAGCGGTGTACCTTTTATATTCAACCTGGGGAATGTCCCAAATCAACCGTAAGGAGTTGGCATTAGATAACAATCTCTCTATTATGGAATTTGCTCTGTTTTTCAGACAAATTCTCCAATACTTGGACGATTTGCAATCTAAAATCATTCATTGAACAAAGCCAAAGTCTAAAATCCAAAATAGTATAAGTTGGGCTAGTCCCAACTCAAACACAACAGAAAAACCAACAAGCTCATCAATCAAAGTTTATGTCAACCCCCAATCCTCACAATCTCACCGCCGAAGAAGCGAAAAAATTACTGAATAAATTTAACTGTCTAGACATCGCGCCTATTCTCAAGCCATCAGAAAAAGCAGTAATTCGTGATGCCCTAACTTTGGTAACTAAACTTGCTGATTATCAAATTTTAGGAATTTGTGCCGATACAGCAGAAGAAGGAATATTGGCTATGAAGACCTACTCTTTGGCTTTGGGTTATGAACCACCAAACAATTTGCTGACACCGGAAGGGCCAGTTTATATCAAATTAAACGGTAAAAATGGCTTGTGCTATCTTGATTCTTATGCTGGACATCATCGTGGAGTATTAGTATCTTGCCAGTCTTACCACGAAGACGGAATCAACGAAATGTATGGACATCTACCCTTGGATTTATTTGTATAGAATTCGGCGAATGTAGGTAAGGTATGTGCTTTACCTACTAACTAACGATCAATAAAAAATTACTAGATTTTATGAGTATTATTACACTCCAGTCGGTTAAAAAAGACTTTGGCATTAAAGAAGTTTTAAAAGATGCCAGCTTTAGCCTTGATGCTACCGATAAAGTTGGCTTAATTGGTACTAACGGTTCAGGGAAATCAACCCTATTAAAAATGATTGCCGGGTTAGAATCCATTGATAGCGGTCAAATTATAATTAACTCCGGTTCTAAAATCATCTACTTACCCCAGCAGCCAGATTTAGATGAAAATCACACAGTTTTAGAGCAGGTTTTTGCTGACAGTGGCGAACATACAGCTTTGGTGCGTGAGTATGAAGAACTATCAGATAAATTAGCTCACTATCCAGATGATAACCAACTGATGTCTCGCCTTTCTGCGGTGATGCAAAAGATGGATACAAATGATGCTTGGGAACTAGAAACTAATGCTAAAATCATCCTCACAAAATTAGGAATTTCTGACTTCGATGCCAAGATAGGCACTTTATCTGGAGGCTATCGTAAGCGCATTGCTTTAGCATCAGCATTGCTAGCAGAACCTGATGTTTTGCTTATGGATGAGCCAACAAACCATCTTGATGCTCTTTCTGTAGAATGGTTACAAAGTTATTTAAATCGCTATCGCGGCGCACTTTTTCTGATCACCCACGATCGCTATTTTTTGGATCGTGTCACCAATCGGATCGTAGAAATTGACCGAGGCGACATTTACACTTATTCCGGTAACTATTCATATTACCTCGAAAAGAAAGCTTTAGCTGAAGAATCTGCCGTCAGTAGTCAACGGAAACATCAAGGCTTATTGCGGCGTGAGTTAGAATGGCTCAAAAAAGGGCCAAAAGCTAGAAGTACTAAGCAAAAAGCTAGAATTGACCGCGCTCATGCTCTGCGGGATACTGAATTTAAAGAAGTTCAGGGTAAAGTTGATATTTCGACAGTTGGTCGTCGCATTGGCAAAAAAGTTATTGAATTAAATAACATTTCCAAAGCCTATAATGGACGCACCTTAATTAATAATTTCACCTACGAATTTAGTCCAGAAGACCGCATCGGTATCATCGGCGCTAATGGTGCGGGTAAATCTACTTTAATGGATATTATTACTGGTCAGATTCAGCCAGATTCAGGTGTTGCCGAAATTGGGACTACAATTCACATTGGTTATTTTGACCAACATTCTGAAGAATTGCTCACAGCCTTAAACGAAAATCAGCGCGTGATTGACTACATCAAAGAAGAAGGAGAATTTATCAAAATTACCGATGGGACTCAAATTACTGCCTCCCAAATGTTGGAGCGTTTTTTGTTTCCTGGTAATCAACAGTATGCCCCAATTAATAAACTTTCTGGTGGTGAAAAACGCCGTTTATTTCTGTTGCGGGTGTTGATGAGTGCGCCCAATGTCTTAATTTTAGATGAACCGACAAACGATTTAGATGTTCAGACTTTGGCAGTATTAGAAGATTATTTAGAAGATTTTGTCGGTTGTGTAATTGTAGTTTCTCACGATCGCTACTTTCTTGATCGCACCATCGACACAGTATTTTCCTTTGAAGAAGGCGGTAATCTGAGGCAATATCCAGGTAATTACTCGATTTATCTAGACTATAAGAAGGCTGAAGAGGCACAGCAGCAAGCTGCTAACGCTAAGGAGAAGCCGAAAAATGTCGAAGTTCAAAATAATGGTGCGGCTTCACCCAAGGATGGAGAGAATACCAAGCGGCGGAGATTATCCAATTGGGAGAAGAAAGAATTTGAGCAGTTAGAAGGTAAAATTGCCGAGTTAGAGGCTGAGAAAGAAGAAACCGAGAAAACCCTAGCGAATGTCTCACCGGGGAATTATAGCCAAGTTCAGAAACTGTATGATCATGTGGAAAAGCTCAAGCACGCGATCGATGTGGCGACTGAACGCTGGTTAGAATTGGCGGAGATGGAGTCTTAACGAGTATTTCATGTTTGGAAATATACCGGGCGATTAGAAATCGCGGCTATACAGACAAAACCCACCTGCGTGGGTTTCAAATGCTCAATTTTTTCTTAGTCCACGGATGTGGACTTTTCTTGTGTAGCGGCGAATTCTATTTCGCTTTAGCTACAGAGAAAAAAGACGAAGAAGCCAAAAGACTAAAGATTCTCCCTCTTCCCTCTTCCCCATTGAAATATATTTGTTTTTATTCGCACTCATTAGATACATGGCAAAGCTAGCATTGCTGATTGGAATTAGTGACTATCAACCAGGGTTAAATGCTTTACCTGGGGCTGTCCAAGATATAAAAGCAATGCAGCGAGTCTTACAGCACTCAGAAATGGGTGGTTTTGCCGATGCTGATATTACAGTACTGGGAAATCCTCCACGCCAGGTAATGGAAGAAGCAATTGAAACTTTGTTTTCTGGTCGTCAAAAAGATGACTTAGTATTGCTGTATTTCTCAGGACACGGTGTTAAAGATGAAGCTGGCAGATTATCTTTGACAAATAGCCAAACCCGTAAGAACCTTAAAGGCGAACTCATTCAAACTACCGCCACTACTGCTACCCTCATACATGGAATGATGGAAAATAGCCGTTCTCGGCGACAGGTAATTATTCTTGACTGTTGCTTTAGCGGTGCTTTTGCTGAAGGTATGAAAGCAAAAGATGATAACAGCATAGATATCAAGAATCAACTGGGAGGGGAAGGACGGGCGGTACTAACTTCTTCCACATCTACTCAGTATTCTTTTGAACAAGAAGGGTCAGACTTATCGGTTTACACCCGCTACATTGTGGAAGGTATTGAGAAAGGCGCGGCTGACACTGATAACGATGGCATGATTTCTGTAGATGAACTGCATGAATATGCCCGTAAAAAAGTGCAGGAAGCAGCTCCAGCAATGAAGCCAGAAATTTATGCTGTTAGGGAAGGCTTTAAAATTAAGTTAGCAAAAGCTCCTGTAGGCGATCCTCAATTAGAGTACCGTAAAGAAGTAGAGCGATGGGCTAGAGATGGTAAGATTTCGTCTGTGAGTCGCCGCATTCTCAAACGCCGGCAAAGTGAATTGGGTTTGTCAATTGAGATAGTAACCCAAATTGAAAACGAAGTTTTGGAACCTTACCACAAGTATCAAGAAAATCTCAAGGAATATCAAGAAGCGCTGGCTGAGGCGATACAAAACGAAGGGATTCTGAGCCAGCATACATTGGAGGAATTGAAGCATTTACAGCAACTCTTGCAACTTAGAGATAAGGATATTGATCTGATTGAAGTGCCGATAGCCATAAGGAAAGACACATTAAAACCATCTGAATCTTCTCACCAAAAGTCTATTGAGACCTTAATACAGAAAGAAGTAAAAAATCAATTAGTAAATATTAAATCTACAGAAATAAAACTAGCTGAACAGACAGAGTACAAAGACGAAGGTTTATTTCAACGTTTTACAGATAAAGCGATTAAGTCGATAATGTTAGGGCAGGAAGAATCGCGCCGTCTTGGTCATAATTTTTTTGGTACAGAACAAATACTCTTAGGACTGATTGGAGAAGGAACTGGTGTTGCTGCTCAAGTGCTGAAATTGAAAGGTATTAAGCTAGCAGATGCCCGTATAGAAGTAGAAAAAATTATTGGACGTGGTAGTGGTCTTGTAGCAGTAGAAATTCCCTTTACACAAAATGCAAAAAGAGTCTTAGAGTTATCTTTAGAAGAAGCTAGAGCACTTAATCACATTTATATTAGTACTGGCCACCTGCTTTTGGGTTCTATTAAATTAGAATACGGCGTATCAGTAAGGGTTTTGGAGAACTTGGGTGTTAATTTACAGAACTTAAGAGAACAAGTTTTGCATACGATTCACTTATCTGAAAGCAAAAATACACAATCTATATAAACCCAATACAGCAATCCCAACACCTTTGCGATCGCTTCTCTCTTTACGAGAGTTTTCTCTATGGGACGCTGCGCGAACGCTTAACTTGCATCGCATTTACAAACTCTCTCTGGTGTCTATGAGTTAGCGATCGCATTAGTCATAAAATCATCACAGAAATTGTCTAGACTGTCAATGAGCGATCGCCAAAGGTTATCTTTGGCAATAAGAACAATAGCGTTACCAATTTTTTTGATATAGGCTTCTGTGCCAGTGAGTTGAAAATCTTTCGGCAAAATAACAACTTGGTGTGTGCTATCAGTGCTGAGTATGGCGGTGTTTATTATACTTATTTTCTCTTGCCGTTGCTCATCGTTAAACTATAGCCCTTACGATTGGATATCATACACTACAATCCAGTATTATCGTAATAAACATCATAAAAACAAGCTACCAATTTAACTGAATTTATGACCATACAAATTAGCATTCAACTTCCAAATGATGCTTTTTCAGCACTCCGCACTAACCCAGAAACGTTTGTTCAAGAGATGCGTTTAGCTGCTGCTGTCAAATGGTATGAAGTTGGTACGCTTTCCCAATCTAAAGCTGCTGAAATTGCCGGAGTTAGTCGTCACCAATTCCTAGAAGCACTCCATCGCTATAATGTTTCACCTTTTCAAGTAACTCCTGAAGAATTAGCCCAGGAGTTAGCGCGTGACTAGACAATGGGTTGTAAATGCTTCTCCATTGATTGTACTGACTAAGATTAACCAAGTTCATTTGCTTTGGGAACTTTGTAGTCAAGTTGTCATTCCTAGCGGTGTTGTTCAAGAAATCTGCATTGCACCGGATAATGACCCTGCAAAACTCTGGATTTTGAATGAAGGAACTAGCTATATTCAAGATGTGGAACAAGTCGATCCAGTGATTGCTGCATGGGGTCTTGGTTTAGGAGAGAGTCACGTTCTTACCTGGATATATAACAATCCTGGCTATGAAGCAATTTTAGATGATCGCGCCGCAAAAACCGCAGCACTTGCTTTAGAGATTCCGGTGCGAGGAACTCTCGGTGTTATTCTGCTTGCAAAACGGGAAGGTAAGGTAGAAGCCGCTAAACCGATTTTTGAACAACTAATTCAAGTTGGTTTTAGAGTCAGTACACAAGTTTTGGAGTCAGCACTTAGACTTGTTGGTGAGTAGTGTATTAAATATGTAGATTTATCTTATAGGCAAAAAGCGATCGCATTTCTACAACACCCTACTAACTATCTCTCATAAACTGCGTAGTTTACCGCCGTAGGCATTGCTTACAAAAGTACCTACGCAGTCATATAGCGGTTATGAGTTGAGTACAATACAGACCTAACCCCCAGCCCCTTCCCTATAAGGGAAGGGGAGTAAGATTCAAAGCCTCTCTCCTTTTAGGAGAGAGGTTTGGAGAGAGGTCAAATTGTATTGCTTCCATTCGAGAACCGCTATATTCAGCATCAACATTTATTAGTTATCTTTCAGAAGTTATTTTAAAAATGGTTGGCTGTGATTCTAACTAATTATTCAGAATGAAGAGCATTCAAAGCAATTTCTGATGGATGAACCACTCCGTTATCTTTTAGATTAGCTTTCTCCAGCCTGCGAAGCACAATCATGCCACGAGAGCGATTTGACGAGGAATCTTTATCTACGCAAGCGGCATATATACGTTGAATTGGGCATTTCCAAAACCGGGTATACCGTTTAGGATTTGTATCTGCAATGGTTATTTCTTGAGTTTTCGGGTCATAGTCTGCCAATAAGGAAAAGTGACCACCTTCTAAACTAGGATTTTCATGGGCAATACGGGTATTGAAGTTAAGAATGTGGACATCAGTTTCATCACAAACGGCAGCTTCAACTTCACGGGTGAATGCTTCGAGCGTCATACTCGGTTTATCAAAATGCTCTACCCGAATGGACACAGGTATTCCTTTTTTTTCAAGGTAAGTTCGACAAGTATCGTAGGTTTCTGCTAACGTCATGCCATCATCTAAAACCGATGCGATCGGCAGTTGGGTAGCATAAAAAATCTCATCAACAGTCGTCAGATATCCCAATGCGGTAAAGGCATAGGCAATTGCAGTGACATTACAACAGTAGATGGGTTGTTGAAACTGATGTAGTTGAATGATTTCTAAATCTCGTTTAGAAATTTGAGCTAGATTATCAAGATCCATTTTTCTGCCTTTTTTAGATTTAGATATATCGATTAAATCAGGATTTACAGCTTTTTTGAAAACCGTGCTTGTATTATCTAGGACGCGCCATTAAAGACGCAAGGACAGTTAAGACAGTTAAGCAAATTTTTGAGGCATCCATTTAGACGCTTTGGTTTGCATCTACGTACAACAAACTGAAGCGGTGTTCCTCGTGCCGGGAGCGGTGTTCCTCGTGCCGGGAGCGGTGTTCCTCGTGCCGGGAGCAGTGTTCCTCGTGCCGGGAGTGGTCTTCCTCGTGACGGGAGCGTTCTTTCTCGTGACGGGAGCGGTGTTCCTCGTGACGGGAGCGGTGTTCCTCGTGACGGGAGCGGTGTTCCTCGTGCCGGGAGTGGTCTTCCTCGTGACGGGAGCGGTGTTCCTCGTGCCGGGAGTGGTCTTCCTCGTGACGGGAGCGGTCTTCCTCGTGTTGGGAGTGGTTTAACTTTTACTTTTTTATATTAATTAGATACCGAAAAATTACTGATATAAACCGAAAATTTTATAAGCAAAAACTGCGAGTTTTGCTGAACCGAAATGCAGTTTAATTAAGCCAAGCTAGCTCTAACAGCATCTTAAAGGAGTAATTTCATGTCTCGTCAAAAACGTACATCCCGCATTTTAGAAAAAGCTCAGTTAAGATCAGCTGGACTGAAATCGATTGTTCCAAGCATCAAATTTGACGAAAATTATAATCTGGAAAAACTGATTGAGTCAATTGAGCAGTTACGCAACAAACTTGATGTTTATAATACTGCTCTATCTGTGGTTGACTCTTCTAAAACTGAAATTGAAGAGATGGAAAAAAACTTGAGTCAGCTTTCTGAGAAGATGCTGATGGTGGTTGCAATCAAGTACGGCAAAGACAGCCGCGAATATGAGATGGCGGGCGGTGTTCGAAATAGCGATCGCATTCGCAAAATCAGATCAAGCCGCTTGAAAAATGTTGCAGAGCAAGCATCAGATGAAAATGCTAAAACTGCATAGAGGGGCTTAAATCTGTTATCTGACAAATTGGACGTTATATCCATTTAATATGAAGTTGCACATATCTTGATCCCCCTAAATCCCCCTTAAAAAGCAGGGCTGTTTCATTCGATCTCTTAAAGATTTTGTCAAGAGTATGAGTCAGAAATTTGCTTGATTGGGAAAAATAAAAGCTACCACATCAACGAGTAAATTTCAGTGTGAACGTGATTTTCTTACCCAATCAGATTTTTTAGTCACCTGACTTTTTTGCTTGAAACGCTTGTAAATCAGCGCCTTTTAGGGAATGAAACAGCCCTGCCTTAAAAAGGGGGACTTTGATAGATGTTTTTCCGGTTCCCCCCTTAAAAAGGGGGGCTAGGGGGGATCGAATTTTATGCAGCTTCATGAAAAATTGGTATTAGCACGCTAGCAAAATCAGCACATAATACATATAGTCAATAACAGGCTAGCGTCCACTAAAAGCCACTAATGCCGCAAAATAACCAAACCGCCGTTGAATTCCGCGATGTCACCTTTAGCCGCAATCATCGCCCCTTGGTGTCAAATCTCAACTTCAACATCCGCCAAGGAGAAGCACTAGTATTACTTGGGCGCAGTGGTAGCGGCAAAACCACCACAATGAAGCTAATTAATCGCCTATTCACACCTACACAAGGCGAAGTTTTATTTGATGGTATTCCCACAACTCAATGGGATGAAATTAAATTGCGGCGAAAAATTGGTTACGTCATTCAAGAAATTGGTTTATTTCCCCATTTTACAGTTGAACGCAATGTGGGTTTAGTCCCGGCTTTGGAAGGTTGGCAATCGAAACAAATAAAAACGCGGGTTTATGAGTTGTTGCAATTAGTGGGTTTAGAACCAGCACAATTTGCAGGGCGTTATCCGCACGAACTTTCGGGTGGACAAAGACAAAGAGTCGGGGTAGCCAGGGCTTTAGCCGCAGATCCGCCTGTGTTGTTGATGGATGAACCCTTTGGCGCACTCGATCCGATTACGCGGTTAGAACTGCAACAAGAGTTTCGGCGTTTGCAGCAAGAGTTAGGCAAAACTGTTGTGTTTGTCACCCACGATATTCAAGAAGCCTTGGTTTTGGCATCGAGAATTGGTTTAATGTATGGCGGAGAATTGGTAGTATTGGGGACAACAGATGAATTTATGCGATCGCAACACCCAGAAAGCCTAGCCTTTCTTAAATGTCTGCGTTCCTTCCAAGACAATTTATGAAAAATTTCTTCCTTGTTAAGTATGCCCCAGAAATTCTTCAGCATACTTTAGAACACTTGTTTTTAGTAGGCATCGCTATTGGAATTGCTATACTTATAGGCATTCCATTAGGTATTTTAATTACACGTAAAACTTATCTCCGCCAACCAATTCTCGGCATAGCGAATATCCTGCAAACTATTCCTAGTTTGGCTCTCTTTGGTTTACTCATTCCTGTTCCTATAATTGGCGGAATTGGGGCTGTACCAGCAATTGTTGCTTTGACTGTATATTCTTTGCTGCCGATAATTCGTAACACTTACACAGGGATTACTGGTGTAGATCCAGCGATTCGAGAGGCTGGGAGAGGTATGGGAATGACGGATAGACAATTGTTATTGCAAGTTGAGATTCCCTTGGCAATGGGGGTAATTTTAGCAGGTGTGCGAGTCGCAACGGTAATTGCTATTGGCATTGCAACCATTGCCGCTGCGATCGGGGCTGGTGGCTTGGGAGTCTTTATTTTTCGCGGTATATCAGTAGTTAACGATCAGTTAATTTTAGCTGGTGCAGTTCCGGCGGCGGTAATTGCATTATTGGCTGACTTTGCAATTGGCTGGTTGGAGAATAAATTAAAAATTAAAAATTAATGAAAAGATTTTTAGCATCGTGCTTTTTAGCTTTTAGTTTGTTATTACTAATCACTAGCTGTACACCAAATGTAAATAGTAGCAGCAATGGCAATATTATTGTTGCTTCCAAAGATTTTACTGAACAAGATATTTTAGGTGAATTTTTAGCACAGCAAATAGAGGCAACAACTAATTTAAAAGTATCTCGCCGTCCCCGTTTGGGTGGTTCTTTTGTTTGTCATAGCGCAATTACTACTGGCAAGATTGATGCTTATATTGAGTACACAGGTACAGCTTTTACGGGAATCTTAAAGCAAAAAGCAGTTAATGACCCTAAAGAAGTTTATGAAAGATTAAAACAAGCGTACTCCCAGCAATTCAATTTGGAAGTGATGCCAAGCTTGGGTTTTGAAAATACTTTTGCGATGATTGTCCGGGGTGATGATGCCAAACGCTACAATATTCAAACTCTCTCAGAAGCTACTCAATATACACCACAGTGGCGCGGTGGTTTTGGTTACGAGTTTTTAGAACGGGAAGATGGTTTTCCCGGATTAGCTAAAACTTACGATTTACGTTTTGCCAAATCTCCTCAAATCATGGACTTGGGTTTGATATATCGTGCTTTGATTCAAAAACAAGTAGATATGGTGGCGGGTAACTCCACTGATGGGCAAATTTCTCGCTTGGGTTTAGTTGTGTTAAAGGATGATAAACATTATTTTCCGCCTTACGAAACTGTGCCAATTGTTCGGCAAGAAATATTAAAAAAATATCCCGAATTAAGAACAGCGATCGCTTCAGTTGCTGGAAAGATTTCAGCAGATGAAATGCGGCAATTAAATTATCTGGTTGAGGGTGAATTACGTGATGTTAAAGATGTTGTCCAGGAGTTTCGCAAATCGAAGGGATTAAAATAATTCGTAATTCGTAATTCGTAATTAAGCGTTAGCGTCACGCACCCTACTACTCTGTCAAGTTTAAATTGTTCGTAGTAAGGACTTTAGTCCTTATCCTTTAAGAGGTTGTTTGAAAAGTGGTTGGCTGTGATTTTAGGCACTTATTGATCCCCCCTAACCCCCCTTAAAAAAGCTATCCATTAGTCACATCTTTCTTA
>NZ_JBALEQ010000129.1:0-6209 GCF_036917775.1 Nostoc sp. | reverse complement strand
GGATGGGGGAAGCGTGAATTTTCAATCCGTTATAGCTTTGTTGCATCACTTCTGGACCGAGCGCGGTTGTCTCATTGCCCAGCCTTACGATATTGGTATACCTAATGTTGTAGTAAGTAGGTTGGCGCAATTAAAGCTAACTGGTGAAGGCTGTCCTTTGTCATTGGTCATTAGTAAGGACTTTAAGCCTATTTACGTTTCGTAATATACTTGGGTTTTTCCGCGCCAACTTACTTAATGCAGGCGGTGGATTTAAAAAAATATATATAGATATAGATAGTTGCTGGAGTATTAGGATTACTGTTTGCTTTTTGAAAAAGCTATGTACACAGCGATCGCATCCATCTGTACTCAGCTTGCAGCACGAGTTTTAGGGCAAAATTTTATACGCTTGTTATGGGCTTTGCTTGGGTATTGATAACTCATATCTCTTGCCAAAAGCCAATCGCTCAATTTCGCTCATTTCAGAATTTGGGCAACTTGCAGCTATGATCTGACAAAAAATTAATATTGACTTAATACTAAAAATACTGTCTGCAATAAGCCGATAACAAAACCTAAAACACCACCTAAAGTCACAATGGCTTGCAATTCATTTTTGACAATTCCCTCGATAGCTGCTTCTAGATCAGCAGGTGAAGTTGATTTCACGCGGTCAACTATCACTTGATCTATGGATAAAATCGGAATCGCCTGTGCCACAATTACTTCTAAATCTTTTTCCAAATACTTGTCTAAAATTAGAGCCAACTCTTGACTCATCACTTCTAAAGAAGTACTGACAACCGGTGAAGTGCTAAGACGATTCAGTAGCACTACAGCAATATTTTCCCAATCAACAGAATCAGTTAATCCTTGTAAAAAATCGCTGCCACTGTTTTGCAGGTAATGGCGGACACTTTCGCGGGTGGTCTTTCGCAGTTGACGCACCGTACCCATCGGCAAGTTTTGTAATGATAAATTTTGCAGGAATTTCCTGATGCGATCGCGTATTTGCAAATCTTGAGTCAATTCCTGCAAGCGATTGTTGGTAGCTTCTTTCTCATCTAAGCAAAAAGTTCGTAGCCGTGTAAGAGTGTTACGTAAGCCAAACAAATTTGCTACAACCCAATAAGTACCACTGGTTTTTTCACGGAACCCTTCATCAATAATTTGAATCGTGCGATCGGTCAAAAAATCAACTATCGCTTGGCGCAGCATATCCGGTGGTAAAACTACTTCTAACAACCAATCAGCAAGCCTTGTCGCTTGTTCTTCACTCAATTGAAATTCTAGCAATATCTGGTCAAAAATCTGATTGATTTGCGCTTCTAAAAAGTCTTCACGTCGCGCTAAAACCTTGAGTAACCGAGGTAACGATTCCCCTAGCAAATCCCGCAAAATTCCCGCGACAATTTTGGCACTTTTCTCGTTTTTTTCTGTGTTGATTTGTTCAATCGCTAATCGCAACAACCAGAGAATTGCTGCTTGCACGCGTTCTGTTTGCAATAAACGCCGCGCCAAATTTTGTAATTCTTGTGGTGTCAACAGTGACCCCATAATGGTCTTGGAAATGTTCAAAGCTAGACGTTCCTGGTTGCGGGGAATCAAGCCAGGCGTGAAGGGTACTCTTCGTCCAGCAATGTAAATTGCTTTGTAAGGACGGAACAACATTTTGATGGCTACATCATTTGTGAAATAGCCAATAATTCCACCCAGTACCGGGGGAGACACATAAAGCCAAAGATGAGACCAGTCCACAGGATTTTGGATTTTGGATTTTGGATTTTGAATTCTAGATTAGAAATTAGGGATTGGGGATTGGTAATTGGCGGTTATTAGTTATGAGTTGTTTTTCTACTAACTACTAACGATTTTCCATTAGCCATTACCTATTCCGCAGTCCCCAATCCAAAAAACGTTTGCATACTCGCTCTAAGCGAAGCTATGCCGTTGGCAAAGCCTCTCATTCGCGTTAGCGTCTCTGAAAGAGAAGAGAAGGCTTTAGGCCACGCTATCCCAAATCTAAAATCTAAAATTTGCTGACTACCAGCACTCCCATCATACCGTTCGCAATGGGGTAGTGTGTGGCAACAGCAAAACCAACTTGACGCGCTAACTCTATTTGCTCTTTGCCTATGGGAAAGCGGTCTAAGCTGGGACTGATGTAAGCATATTCTTCTTTTAACCCTAAATAATTGGCAACTGGCACCACGAAACTATCCAGATACAACTGCTGAAAGGCACGTAACTGAGGATTGCTTGGTCGATGAAAGTCCAAAATTGCAGCTTTAGCACCCGGTTTCAAAACACGGTATAACTCTTGGAGACTGCGAGGAATATCTTTAACATTCCTTAAACCATAGCCCATTGTTGCGGCATCAAATTGGTTGTCGTCAAAGGGTAAATTTAGTACATCTGCTTCTACCCAGGCGATGCCTACAGAGGGCAAAGCCAACGCAGGTTGAGGGTATTGCTTTTGGGAACGTTCTTTAGCTGTTTCTAGTAGGTTGCAAGAAAAGTCCACTCCATATACATATCCTGTCGCTCCCACGCGCCTTGCCAAACGTAAAGCTAGATCGCCACTACCGCAGCACAAATCTAATACAGTATCACCCGATTTAGCCGCACTCCATTTAACTGCCATTTCCTTCCAAATTCGATGCTGTCCCAAACTCAACCAATCGTTCAATTGGTCATAAACTGGAGCAATACGGTTAAAAATGGATTGAACTTCGTTAGTCATTGGTCAATAAGTCATTGGTCATTGGTCATTAGTCATTCGTCATTTGCCAAGGGTAAAAGACAAATGACATAGACGCGCTAGCGGCTTCCCGCAGGGTAGGACAAATGACAACTACGCAATGGTTTGATGGTATCCACTGCTAGTCAGAGCGATCGCTACCAGTTGTGCTGATAAATTAATTAGCATTAATTCATCTTCCCGCAAAGTGCAAGGTTGTTTCCACTGTAGCGATAATACGCCCAAAAGTTGATTATGGTAGCTAATTGGGATAACTAAATGTGCTTGCACACCAGTATTTTGGTAGTGGGTAGCATCAATTAGTTTAGTATCTTTAGGTACATTTAAAGAAACTTGCATTTGCCCAGTGGCGATCGCTTGCGTTGTTAGTGGATCAAGAGATAGCCAATTCTCTATTTTACCTGTATTGCTGTAAGTTCCTTGAGTTGCAATCAGAGTATTTCCATCTGTAAGTTGTAAAATACAGCCTTCTGTCCCAAAAGTTTCACTCACAGCCTTAGCAATTGGAGCGAGAGTTTCCTCTAAACTAGAAGCTGCTTGAGTTACCTGTACCAAAACACTCAGCAGCGCCATTTGAGCATGAGCGCGGCGTAATTCTTCTGTACGTTGCTTGAGCAAGTCGTAGGTTTCTGCTGCTCTTTGCACCACTGCCTTGAGTTCTCCTGGATCCCAAGGCTTGGTGATATATTTGTAGACTTGTCCAGCATTAATCGCCTCTACCAAGTCTTCAATATCAGTAAATCCGGTGAGAATTATCCTCACCGTATCGGGAAACTGAGGTACAGTTTTGCTCAGAAATTCAGTTCCTTTCATTTCTGGCATCCGTTGATCGGAGATAATCACAGCTACCTCCCCTTCTGAGGCCAAAACTTGTAGGGCGTTCACTCCACTATCAGCTTTCAGAACATTAAAGTCGCGTCGAAAGGTGCGATAAAGGAGATCGAGATTATCTGGCTCATCGTCAACTACCAAGATTTTCAGCTTTTTTGGCCGTTCGAGAGTCATTACTTGATATTGGACTTTATCAATTTCGACACTGGGATTATCCATAAGATATTTCCTTTAAATATTCACTATCTTGTTATATTCCATACCAAGCTTAGTTGAGAATAGCTAAAAGTTGCCAAGGGTTTATACGGAGCTATTTTGCATATTTTAAAACTACAAGAGTGAGCTATACAGAGAAAATTTACCTGCTGAAATATCTGAATTAGGAAATATTGCACTAAGAGAATCAACTAAATCAGCGTAACTATGGCGATTTTCATCATAGTAGGACTTACCTAAAACTACACGCGGTAGGGTTACGCTACCGCTAGTTTCTTGATACCGGGAAACCCTTCCACCGCATAGGCTCACGCTTTGCGTCTAGATGAATTGCCCTAAGAAGAAAATTAGGGTTCAGCTAAAGTTTTGCATAGATTAAGGTAGGTTCACAAATCTTCTTTGGATACAACGCGCAGTAATGGCGTACAGATGTGAGTAGTGTTACTTGTAGAATAGCTTGGAATTAGAGTGGTTAAAATTCCAACCTCCTGCCTCTTTCTGAACTCAAGACAGTAGGTCTGGGTAATTCTATAGATTAGAATAAGACTTGCTCATGAGGTGTTAATCATCCTCTCAAGTTGAAGCTTGCATCCCGATTATGACTGATCTACCACCCAACGCTCAGAATCCCGAAGAAAATGCTACCAACGATGTAGCACAAGAGTTACTACGAAGACTGAGGCAAAAACAAGGCAACTGGGTGGAATGGGGAACGGCGATCGCCTCGTTGCTAAAAACCGGTTACAACCCCCAAGAAATTTTTGAGGCGACTGGATTTGAGCCAATTCAACAAAATCAGGTAGTTGTTGGTTCTCAAGTTTACAATTCTTTGGAAAACTCTGGAGTATCGGAAGAAACGCGATCGCACTATGCCACACGCGGTAGTGATGTTTTATATGAACTCCGTTTGCTCACCCAAGAAGAACGCGCCGCCGCCGCCGAACTGATCTTCTTACACAAGATTGATGCTGATGAGGTGAAGGAAGTCGCAAAAGCAATTAAAGAGTTCTCATATTTCCGCACTTTACCAGAAGGGTTTTCTGCCCATCCGGGAGATGCTGTTGCTCATCAAGTTTGGAAACTGGCACGCCAAAATGCAGATTTACAACAGCGATCGCGCCTGATCGCTAAAGGTTTACGTTTTGCTCACACGCCAGCAGCAAGGCAAAAAATTGAACAGCTACTGACTGATTTTACTACCGTTCCCCAGCGTCCAGCGCCAATTTTACCCTTTTACCGCCTGGAATTTGAAGAACAATTACCCCGAATTTTGCCCGTAGTGGGTGAGTTGCCATTATCACGGCAAGATTTGCAAGCTGTGCCAATATTGACAGAAATTGAACCATTTCGTCTGGTTAAGTTTTCTGGAGAGCAAGCTTGGGTTCCATTACCAGGTTGGCAAGTGCTATTAGCGGCAGAAGATCCAGTAGTGATTTTAGCGAATAGCGATCGCTTTCCCATCCAAACCCAAAGCCAAGTCGGGCCTGTTGTAGTTGTGATAGATCGTGCCAAACGAGAATGGGATGCCTCTAGCTATTTTGTTGTTGAAAATGGTGGTGAATTAGATTTTCAGTGGTTTGAAACTGAGCCAGAAATTCCTTTACTAGGACAAATTATTATCATTGTGCGTCCTAAGAAAATTCTAGATGAAGAATTAACTAAGGATTCCTGGCAGATTGATGAATAATTAAAGAAGAATTCAGAATTCAGGAGTCAGAATTCTGAATTCTGTTTCGATAAAATTTCATGTTAATTTTCTAAATTTTTGTTGCTAACAGTTATGCTGCTCATTTGTTCTCGTAAAATTGCGACTTGAGAAATCATGATTTTCTCTAGTGCCCCAGTTTCCATTGCTCCCATCCAACTAATCATTGATGAGAGAAATAATTCTTTGAGGTAGGCAAAAGAAAATCCTTCTGTCAATGCAGCTATCCGACTTACAACCTCTTCAGATAATCCCATTCCACTGTTTAATTTATCATTCCACAATTTGATGTAGGTTTCTCGCTCTGGGAACTCTGGTAAATCGAAATGATATTTGCGATCAAAGCGGCTGGGGCGATCGCTAATTGCTGAATCTAAACGTTCTGGATGATTAGTGGTTGCAATAGTCACAATTCCTTGATTAGAGGCAAAGCCATCAAGTTCATTTAAAAAGAAAGAGCGGTTTTCATCATTTAATAGAGAGTCAATATCTTCTAATACCAAAACACAAGGGGCAGATTGCCGTGCTTGTTTGAATACTTTACGGATATTGTCGCTATCAGTAGCATATTCAGACTTAAAGCTTTTAACGTATAAGCAAGGCTGCTGCATTTGGTTAACGCTCTTTTATTACTCTCATGAGAGTATAATTAATTACTAAGAGTTTAACTTAGCAAGGGTATTTAATTGGGTTCAAGAACGGCTACCTCCACGA